>JAPOQZ010000027.1 GCA_026710435.1 bacterium
CCTCGGCGTCGAACGCGTCCCGCCGCACCCTCCACGAGGGGCTGGGTCGACAACATGAACCAAATCACGGTCCGATCGGTACCGAAAGCGGACCGTTGGCGCTTTGCGGTTACCTACAAGCATGCAACAGGCCTGTGACACGACCACCCCGTCGCATGACCGCACGTCTTCCAGACACAACCGAACTAAAGACTCGGGACATAGGAGGGTGCTGAGCAATCCACCAGCGGCCTGCCAACCGCCCGCAAAATGCCTGGGTCGGCTGGGCGGCAGGCCCGAGCAATCGTCATTGTTCAGCACCCTTCTAGACTCGAACCCTACAACCGATCGAGAGCTTTCAAGCGCCTGACCCCGGCCCTGGTCGGGGTGACGAGGAAGAGGGAGTATCGAACCATTCGGCGGATGCCCTCTCGGCTGTCCACGGTCGTGACGGTTCGGGTCAAAAGCCCCGGGTGACCGGGGTCACAGAACCCGCACCGGAGTGGAGTCCCCAGCGCTGTCCCAAGACGCGCTCCGGGACCTGAGTGCCTGCATCCTCGACCACTGAGGAATGTGTCGAGGAAGGCGGACGGCACGATCCGAAGGCCGCGGCTGTGCTCCATGCAACACCGGGGCCGACCTCTCCGATCGGTTGGGGGCGTCCGGGAAGGCCCTGAACGCCTCGCCTGTCCGGGTGCCATCCGGGTGTTCGGGCGGAGCAGCCGAAGCGGATTGGAGGCGCTCATGTGTGGGATCGTCGGCTACGTGGGATCCAGGTCGGCCCAGGAGGTGCTGGTCAGGGGGCTGCGCCGTCTCGAATACCGGGGGTACGACTCGGCCGGCGTGGCGGTCGCCCACAACGGAGCGGTCGCCGTCACCAAGGCGGAAGGAAAGCTGGACCGCCTGGTCGGTCGCCTCGAGGAGGCTCCGCTGCCGGGACGGGCCGGGATCGGTCACACCCGCTGGGCCACCCACGGGGTTCCCTCCGACCGCAACGCCCATCCGCACCGCGACACCACCGGTGACTTCGTGGTGGTCCACAACGGGATCGTCGAGAACTTCCGGGCGCTGCGCGACGAGCTGGAGGCCTCCGGGGTGGAGTTCCGGTCGGAGACCGACACCGAGGTGCTCGCCCACCTCGTGGCCGCCCACTACGACGGGGACCTCAAGGAGGCGGTCCGCCACGCTATCGCCCGGGCCTCGGGAGCGTACGCGCTGGTCGCGATGACCGCCCGAGAGCCGGGCCGCATCGTGGCTGCCCGGATGATCAGCCCCCTCGTCGTCGGCCTCGGCCGGGGCGAGACCTTCCTCGCCTCCGACATTCCCGCGGTGCTGGACTACACCCGCCGGTTCCTGATCGTCGAGGACGGCGAGATCGCCGACGTGACCCGCGACGGGGCGGCGATCGAGACCATCGACGGCGATCCCGTGGAGCGCTCCCCCATCACCGCCGAGTGGGACGCCGCCGCGGTGGAGAAGGGCGGCTTCGACCACTTCATGCTCAAGGAGATCCACGAGCAGCCCGAAGTGATCCGCCGGACGCTCGGAGCCCGCATGCAGGACGAGGTGGCGCTCGACGGCCTGTCCTGGGTGGAGGGTCACCCGAGCGAGGTTGCCAGGATCTGGATAACCGCCTGCGGCACCGCCTACCACGCCGGCCTGGTGGGGCGGGTCCTGTTCGAGAGGCTGGCCCGCATACCCGCCGAAGTCGCCTACGCCCACGAACTCCGCTACGGCCACCCCCTGATCGGGGAGCGGTCCCTGTCCCTGGCCATCAGCCAGTCCGGAGAGACGGCCGACACCCTGGCCGCCGCCCGCCTGGCCCGCCACCACGGCGCCCGCCTCCTCGCGCTCACCAACGTGGTGGGTTCCAGCCTGGCGAGGGAGGCCGACGACGTGCTGTACATCTGGGCGGGACCGGAGATATCGGTGGCGTCCACAAAGGCGTACATCGCCATGCTGGTCGGCCAGAGCCTGCTGGCGCTGTGGCTTGGCCGGGCCCGAGGCGTGCTGAGCGCCTCCGAGGAACGGAAGCTGGCCGCCGAGCTGTCCGGCCTCCCCGCCAAGGCGGCGTCGATCCTCGAGCGCCTGGACGGACCCCGCCGCGTGGCCGAGCACCTGGCCGGGGCCGGCAGCATCTACTTCATCGGCCGGGGCCTCGACCATGCCACCGCCATGGAGGGCGCCCTCAAGCTCAAGGAGATCTCCTACATACACGCCGAGGCGATGCCCGCCGGCGAGCTCAAGCACGGCACCCTCGCCCTGGTCACCGAAGGCACACCTGTGGTGGCCGTGGTCACCCAGCAGGAGGTACATTCCAAGATGCTCCTGGGCCTGCAGGAGGTGAAGGCCCGGCGGGCCACGGTCATCGCGGTCGCCTACGAGGACGACGAGGAGATCGGCCTGGTCGCCGACCATGTGCTGCGCATCCCCCGCACCGCCGACCCGTTCTCGCCGATCCTTGCCGCCATCCCCCTGCAGCTGCTCGCCTATCACGTGGCCCGGCACCTGGGCCGCGACATCGACCAGCCCCGCAACCTGGCCAAGAGCGTCACCGTCGAGTAGCAGGGGCCGGGCTGTGACCGACGGGTGGCGCACCGTCTCGGGCCGTCCATGACCTGATCCTGATCGTCGCGTTCGCTCGTCGCGGCCCGGCAGGGCCACGCCCTTGCGGCGCACCCGTAAGGGCGGCTGCCCGGCCGCCGCTGCGGCCCGGCGTTAGGTCCCGGCCGGATGCGTACCACGGGAATGGCCTTGGTGGTTCTGCTGGTGCTGCCGGCGGTCCTGGCGGCTCCGGCACCCAGTCCGGCCGCCGGCCAAGGCTTGCCAATGGCGGGGATTTCGGACGGTCGGTGGGGGCCGGCCCGGCGGCTCCGGCACCGGTGGCAGCGGCCGGGGAAGCCGAGCCGCCCTCCGGCGCTCTCGATACGGTGTCCGCCGGCGGGTCCCATTCGTGCGGGCTGGATTCCGACGGGTCGATCACCTGCTGGGGCGGCAACAAATGGGGTCAGCTGGATGCCCCTCCGGGCCGGTTCACGGCCGTGTCCGCCGGTGGGCACCGGCACTCGTGCGGGCTGCGAACCAGCGGATCGGTTGCCTGCTGGTGTGATGACCGCTACCGGCAGTTGGATGTGCCGCCGGGCCGGTTCACGGCCCTGTCAGCCGGCTACCTGCATTCCTGCGGGCTGCGCATCGGCGGTTCGGTGGTGTGCTGGGGTGATGACCGCTACGGGCAGTCGGATGCGCCGTCGGGATCCTTCGTCTCCGTGTCGGCTGGCGGTGACCATTCGTGCGGGTTGGGTGCCGGCGGTTCGGTCACCTGTTGGGGCGATGACCGCTACGGGCAGGCCGATGCACCCGAGGGACCCTACGCGGCGGTGTCCGCCCGGCCTCTATCACTCCTGCGGGCTCCGGACCGACGGTTCGGTCACCTGCTGGGGAGCCAACCGTGACGGCCAGGCGGTAGCACCCGGCGCCCCGTTCATCGCCGTGTCCGCCGGCCTCGACCATTCGTGCGGGCTCCGCTCTGACAGTTCCATCCAATGCTGGGGCGGCGACGACTTCGGCCAGTCCGCTGCCCCTCCGGGGTCGTTCATCGCGGTGTCCGCCGGCCTCTTCCACTCCTGTGGGATCAGAAACGGCGGGACCCTCGCATGCTGGGGCAGCAGCCCGAACGGTCGGCTGGACGGGATCCCTACGGGAAGCTTCACGGCGGTGTCGGCGGAGGCTGTCCATTCGTGCGGGTTGCGGACTGACGGAACGGTCGTCTGCTGGGGAGACAGCAGGGCCGGCCGGTTGGATGCTCCTTCGGGGACGTTCACCGCTCTGTCGAGCGGCCAGGTCTACTCGTGCGGGCCGCGGACCGACGGCACCCTCGACTGCTGGGGATCCCACCCGTCCCACGGGGCGCACCGATCCCCCCGGAGGGCACTTTCGCCGCGGGACAGCCTCACATGCGGGCTGCGCCCCGACGGTTCGCTGACATGCTGGAGCGCCCGCCACGACCAGGCGAGGGAGGCGCCACCGGGGACCTTCACACGGGTATCCATCGGCGAGGCCCAGGAGTGCGGCCTTCGCCCCGGTGGATCGATCACCTGCTGGGGTGCCCGGCCGTTCGAATCAGCCGTCCGGACCGCGCCCAGCTCCGGAGAGGAGGAACCCGCCGAGGACGCAGGAGTGCACCAGCCCGTCATCGACGCTCTCAACCGGCTCGTACCCGGCCTCTTCGACGGGACGGGCTGCGAGCAGGGGCTGTGCCCTCACGACCCGCTCCGCCGCTGGGAGACGGCGGTGTGGCTGGGGCGGGTCCTCGACCGGGCGGTCACCCGGGGACAGATGGCCACCTTCCTGGTGCGGGCCTTCGGCCTCGAAGGCGCCGTCCCGGCCGGGTTCGCCGACACCGCCGGAAACACCCACGAGGCCGCCATCGACGCCCTGGCCGCCGTCGGGATCGCCGCAGCCTGCAGTACCGACCCGCTCCGTTTCTGTCCGTCCGAGCCGGTGACGAGGGGGCAGATGGCCACCGCTCTGCACGGGGCACTCCTGAGAGAGACCGAGCCGGGGCCCGAACCGGAACCCGTCCAGTTCAGCACCGAGGCGCCCGACGCCGACCTGGTCGACATGTCCACCGGCGAGAGCGTGAACCTCCGTTCCTTCTTCACGGGGAAGAAGCCGGTCCTGCTGTGGTTCTGGGCCGGTTGGTGACCGTATTGCCGGGTGGAGGCCCCGGTAATCGAGCAGTTAGCTCGAGACAACGCTCACAGAGTCACCGTGATCGGCATCAACGCGGCAGGGTGGGAGTCCCTGGAGAGAGGCACGGCATTCGTGACCACGCATCGGTTCAGCTTCGCTAACCTCTGGGACGGTTCCAACCGTTCCCTCGAACACTACGGCATCACCGCCACGCCCTCGAAGCGCCTGCTCGATGGGCACGGCGAGGAGATCGGAGCCTGGCGCGGCTTGACGGTGAACCTCGATGACCTCGAGGAGCTGCTCGACGGGCTCGAGTGACCCGAGAACGCGAAAACCCACCGGGCGGGCCACTCCGCCGGGCCCACCCCCGACCGCCACCTCCTGAGTTCTGATCGCGTCCCGCTAACCCTCTCCCGAGGGTCGGATCGGGCAATATGATCCCGGCCCCGGTCCGATCGGTACCGCAATGCGGACCGGGTGGTGTTTACGGCTACTTACCAGTATGCAACGTGCCTGTGACATGGGCAACCCCCTTGTCGACGGAGCTCCCTCGCTTCCCGCAGGGTTCGGCATCCTGGTCGTAGGCCTACGACCTCCCGGGAACGATCGAACGAAGGACCCGGGCCGACTCCGGCTCTCTCAGCCCTTCCCGGCAGTCGGCACTTCTAACCTGGGGAGATGCGCGTCGTGGGGCTGGGCGTCGACCTCGCCGACATATCCCGGGTCGAGCGGCTACTGGTCCGCTATCCCCGCTTCGCCCAGCGCTGCTTCACCCTCCACGAGCAGGAATATGCCGAGCGGTTCGCCCGTCCGGCCCGGCGCTACGCCGCCCGCTTCGCCGGGAAGGAGGCGGTGATGAAGTCCCTCGGAACCGGCTACCGCCATCTTCGGTGGACCGAGATCGAGATCACCGGGGGTGGCAAACCCACCGTGAACCTGTCGGGAACCGCCGCAGCCTGGGCCGGGTCGCTCGGCGTCACCCACATAGAGGTGGCGATAACCCACACCGACACCGACGCCCTGGTCTTCGCCTTAGCGCTCGGCGAACACCTCGACGATCCGGACGACTCCCCCCGGATTCGATAGCCGCCGCTTCCTGTTGGTGACACCGGAGCGCCAACACCACCCGCCCGGGTCCCGGTTGAGGGTGCCTCCCGGCCCATTCCTACAGCCGGACCTCCTTCACGTCGACGGGCGGCGGTCCTCGGTCGGCGGGCCCGAGCAATCGGCACTGTTCTGCACCCCTCCTCGCATCCCGAATCTTTGTTTCGGCTACGTCTTGGAGTAGCGGTTGTCATGACAGGAGGGAGGTTCTGTCATAGGCCCGTCGCATACTGGTAGGTAACCGCAAAGCACCAAGCGGCCCGGTTTTTTGGTACCGACCGGGCCGGGCTGGGATCAAGCCGACCGTACGACCCCCGGGCAGGGTATGGCGGGACGCGTTTCGGCGCCGAGGAGGCGGCGGCAGGGGGTGGGTCCCGCCCGGGGCGACAAGCCCGGAGGTTTTCGCGTTCTCGGGCCTCGGAGCCGGTGGTCCGGTAGTAGCTAAGGAGTCAATCGGCGAACCTGTCAATCAGGACAGGCCTATCAGCAGGGCGTCCATGAAACGCTCCCTGGGCACCTGGCGGACCACGTGGGCATTGGGCGCCTGGCCGCTGGTATGCCGCCAGTCGGTGCTCTGCACCCCGCGGGCCGGACCGTCCCCCGTCAACACCCCTACGTGCACGTCGACGCCTTCCGCTATGGACGGGTCGAGGGCCACCGCCATTGCGACCGGGTCGGGCAGGTCGAAGCCGGCCAGTCCGGTATCGACCGCGTATCCGTCGAGGACCGCTTGGCAGTCCACCGCCACCTCCGCGTAGGGAGTGCCGATCGCCCGCAGCCGGGCCGCATCCTCTGGGCCGAAGACGGTGGAGGTCACCGCGATGTCCCATCCGATGATCGTCTTGGGCATGTCCGCCCTCACGACGATGGCTGCCGCCTCCGGATCGACCCAGAAGTTGAACTCGGCCAGCGGCGTCACGTTGCCGTGCCCTGCCCCGGTCCCGCCCATGATGTAGCAATGGCGGATGGCGGCGACCAGCTCGGGCGCCCTGCTGAAGGCCAGTGCCACGTTGGTGAGCGGTCCCAGGGTCACAAGGTCGATCTCCCCGGGCCGGGCCAGGAACGTGTCGATGAGCACGTCCACGGCGTGGCCATCCGCCGGGGACCGTCCCCGGACGGGCAGACCGATGTCGCCCATCCCGTCCCGGCCATGGACCCCCCGGGAGGTGAGCAGGTCCGCCAGCAGCGGCCGGGTGGCGCCGGCGTGGACCGGGATCTCACGGCGCCCGCACAGGTCCGCCACGTACAGGGCGTTCTGGACCGCCTGGTCGAGACCCACGTTGCCGGCCACCACCGTGATGGCCTCCACCCTGACGTCCGGATGGCGGAGGGCCATCATCAGGGCGACCGCGTCGTCGGATGCCGTGTCGGTGTCTATTACCAGGCTACGCATGTGTCCTCCGATCCGTTACGCCGCGCTGCTGCCTTACAGGTCCCCCGGTCTCTCGCCCCGAGCACGCCCCTTGGAGGGCGCTGAACAACGACGATTGCCGCTGGTGGATTGCTCAGTGCCTTCCTTGGTGGAGCAACCCGGTTCACGAGAATGCGGGATCGGTCCCCGTACCTCCTAGGCCGGCATCCCTCATCGGATTATGGCCGCCCCGCATGGGCCCACATCCGCCAGTCATCCACAGTCCCCGATTGGACCCCGATTAGGATTTCACCGGTCACTGAACCAGTCCACGTCGGCGGGCGGGGACACGGTGCCGCGGCCCCAGCAGACGACGGTTCCATCTGCCCTGAGGCCGCAGGTGTGGCGGGCGCCGACGCTGAGGCCGGTGAACCTGTCGGCCGGGGCATCCGTCGCTCCGTACTGGTCGAAGCCCCAGCAGATGATGCGGCGGTCGGTGCGGAGGCCGCAGGTGTGGTCGTGTCCGGTGTCGACCGTGGTGAAGGTCTCGGCGGGAGGATCCGACTGGCCGGCCCAGTTGTTACCCCGGCACGCCAGTTACCGATGACGAATGACCGACGAAGAGTGGGCACGGGGGTCCGTGGCTCGGGTTTCGTGAACCACGGCCCACCCATCGTTCCGAGCATGACCGACCCCACTTCCGACCGATCGTCTACGACCGCAGGATCCGGCTCTCCGGCTGCGACTCACAGGGAATCGTCTACAACCCGACTCGGACCTCCTCGCTACGGTCACTCCCCCTGAGATCCGCTGAGCCCAAAGACCTGCCCGCGCATGGCTGGGCGTACACCACTCAGCGCTGGTCAACGATGGCCCAGGGGGCGTTCCCCGGCTGGAACCCGTCCGACCCCTGGAAGGCCTGTCCGGATTCTCTCCCAGAGCCCGTCTCGCCGGTAGGGCGACCCGTAGCTTCGATCCGCAAGGTCAACTGGCGGCTCATCCGGCGGTACCGAACTCCAGCTTCAGCTGGCCCATCCGGTCCCCCAAGGGTGATCCGCCGATGAAATCGGCCACTGCCTTACGGCTGATCGGAGGGGACTGCTCCTCGCCCTCCGGACGGTTCGCCCGCCAGGTGTCCACGACCGGCCGGAACACGCTGACCGGTCCGCTACCGGTGGAGGCGCGCTCGACGAACACGATGTCGTCGAACGAGAGTTGGCGCGCTACCTCCGGTGAGTGGGAATTGGCGATGACCTGCCGGAGGGGATTGCCGTGATCGACCGGCTGGCGGGTGTCCACCCCGTAGTCACGGAGCAGTTCCACCAGATTCCGTACGCGGGACGGGTGGACGCCGTTCTCGGGTTCCTCGATGCACAGAACGGCCCGATCCCGGCGGTCCACCAGCATGAGGGCCAGAGCAAGGTAGCGAAGGGTCGAGTCGGACAGCGAAGAAGCGTGGAGCCAACCATCGACTCCCGACACCCTGGCCCGCAGCACGAGTTGGTCTATGGCCTCGCCGACCCGGACTTCCACGTCCTCGAGGTCGGGGGTCAGGCGCCCCAGCCGCAGGAGCAACTCCGACCGGGCCCCGGGGTCCCGCGCTGTCACCGCGTGGAGGGTGGCGGGGAGGCGGGCACCCGAGGGCGACACGTGGCGGGGCCGCACCCAACGTGCATCGGGACTCCGCATGGAGCTCGGTTCCAGATGCAGGACACGCCAGGATGCCATCGCCCTGCGGGCGGCGAGGACGGTCGGATAGGTGGCATCGTCGGTGCCGCCGACAACCGTGCGGGACGAGCATCCGGCCGGTATGGAGCGGGCACGACTGCCGCGGTCTCCGTGGAGGACGATGCGGTCGCCCTCAGTGGAGATCATGGGCCCGCCCCTCCTCGATCCCAGAGCGACCGAAGTCCTGAAAGCCTCCGACGAGGGGAACCCGGCGAACCGGCCGAATTCTCCCAGCCTGGCGTGGGTCAGGCTCTCGTGGTCGACGAGCAGGCGATCCCCCTGCGCGTCGTACCGCAACCCCAGCCCGTACCGGAGAAGGGTGGTGCTCGCCCTGGCCGGCACGCCGAAGCCGTCGGTCACCCCGGCCGGGACGATCATGTCGGCGGTGAGTTCGATCCTCCGCTCCGGATTCCGGGCACGGAGCAGGTCGAGGGGTGAGGGTCTCGGGCCGGAAGCCCATCTGAGGCCGGCGGCCGCAGCGGAAGGGTCGGCGCCCGCCAGGTGGCTCAGCAGGCGGATTGCGTCGAACAGGTTGCTCTTGCCGGCCCCGTTGCGCCCGATGAAGCACGTCAGAGGCCCGAACCGGACGTCAGCCCGCCTGATGCTCTTGAAGTTCCTGACCTTAAGGCGTGTGAGCATCCTCTATCGCACCCTCCTCGGCGAGCACCGATCCGCCGCACCCCCTTGGCGACAATAGTTGGGGCGTCCCATGAAAGGAGAGGGATAGAGGGCGTTGTGCAACGCTTCCGGTCCGTTGATCCCATCCCCTGTCCGGGGTCCCGGCCTGCGGCCGGAGGCTCCCGGCGCCGTGACCTGATCGCCGAACCACAATTCTGCGGCCTGCGATTCACGAACCATCTAGCTGCACCTCCGGCTAGCGGAACCTCTATGGTAAAGTTACGTTAGCCAACGGAAGGAACACGAGGTGACCGCCTCCGTCACCGAAGCGCTCGTCGACGCCAAGGATGAAGCTCGTCAGGCCGAAGTCCGCACCGACATTGCGCATGCCCTGCTACAGATTCACAAGGACCGGCTGTTCTTCGTGTACTGGGTTGTGGGGACAGGTGTCGCTGTTGCCGGGACCGTCATCGCGGTGTTGCGGTGACGGTGCGCCGCAACGCGAGGTGAAGCGTCCGCCGTCGGTAGCAGCGGCTCGAGGCAGAAGCACTTCGGGGTCGGCGACCGCTCAGAGCCCGGAGGCGGTCTCGTCGAGGCGACGGGCCAACTCTGGTATGTCGCTGTCCTCCAGGTTGGCGAAGGCCAGGCGTAGGTAGCGGTCCTGGTCGGGGCCGAACATCTCGCCGGCCAGGGCCAGCACCGACTGCTCCTCGAACAGCCGGCGGGCGACCTGCCGCCCGGTTGTCCCCTCGAACGGGTGCCGCACGTAGGCGAAGTATGCCCCGGCCGACACCACCTCGTAGCGGCTCCCCTGCATCGCTTCGGCGAACATCCTCACCCGGCGGTTCATGGTCTGGCGGTTGGTGGCCACCCAACCGTCGAGATGCCCCAGCCCGTAGAGGGCGGCTTCCTGCCCGAGGCGGCTGGGGCAGATGGTGAGGCAGTCGGCCACCTTGTCCACCTCGTGCAGCAACTCCGGGGAGGCGGCCAGCGCCCCCACCCGGTATCCCGGTATGGAGTACACCTTCGAGAAGCTGTGGATCTGCAGTACCGAGGCGTCCCAGCCCGGATCCCGGAACAGGTCGTGGGCGGGTGTGTCGGTGGAGCGGAAGTCACGGTAGGTCTCGTCGACGATCAGGTGGATCCCTGCTTCGGAGGCCAGGCGGGCGAACGCCGAGATCAACTCCGGTGGATACACGCGCCCGGTCGGGTTGTTGGGCGTCACCAGGACGATGGCCCTGGTCCACTCGTTCAGCAGGGCGGCTGCACCGTCCAGGGAGGGAAGCATGTCGCCGGAGCAGGCCAGGTAGTCCGCCTCCACGCCTCCCATGCTCAGCCACATGTCGTAGTTGAAGTAGTAGGGAACGGGCATGATCACCCGGTCGCCGGGCTCGCACAGCACCGACACCGCCAGGCAGAAGGCCTGGTTGGCTCCTGCCGTCACCGCAATCTGATCGGGACGTACGGCACCGCCGTAAGCGGAGCACATGTCCGCTGCCAGGGCCTCCCTCAGCGGGAGTTCGCCCAGCACCGGTCCGTAGCGGGACACCCCGGCCTGGTCCAGGTTGGCCACGTGATCCATCAGGCCCCGGTCGGGGGGATACCCGGGAGCGGCCTGGGCCACGTCCACCAGTGGCAGGTCGGCTCGCCGGAGCCCGCCCGCCATCCACGACCTGACCTCGCTGATGGGCGAGGTGGCCGTGGCCATCACCCTGTGGTTGAAACCCGCTGGCATCATGACTGCTGACTACTCCTATCCGTTCCGGAGCCGCTACGGTCTCGCTGTCCAGCCAGACTAAATGACCACGACCGTTGCGGAGGCGCGAAAAAGCTCGGAAGGCCGGGCCTCACCCCACGATCAGCCACCGGCCACCGGCCACCGGGCGACGGGACGACCACTACCGGCATCGCTCGGCCCCGCGGACCACGTGTCCAGCCCGACGGGGGGCACCCAGGTGTTGGGCTAGTGTCCCGAAATCTTCGTTCCGGTTACGTTTTGGAGTGCCGGTGTTATTGCAGGAGAGATGGTTATGTCATAGGCCCGTCGCATACTGGTACGTAACCGCAAAGCACCAAGCGGTCCGTTATCGGTACCGACCGGGCCGGGCTGGGATCAAGCCGACCGTAGGACCCCGGTAGGGGTACGGCGGGACGCGTTTCGGCGCCGAGGAGGCGGCGGCCGGGGGTGGGTTCCCGCCGGAGGGGACCCGCCAGGCGTTTTTCGCGTTCTCGGGGCGCCCGGGCCGGTGGTCCGCTGGTGGTCAAGGAGTCAATCAGCGAATCTGAGAAATCAGGACACTTGGGGGGTGCTGATCAGTGACGATTGCTCGGGCCTTCCGCCCACCGACCGCGAATCATGCCGGCGACTGGCAGGCCGCTGCCGGATTGCTCAGCACCCTCCGAGGAGCGCAGCGGTGGCGGATGTCTTTCTCATGTGGTTCTCAGGTTCCTTTCAAGGGGAAGTCCGGGTACGCATGCGAAGATCATCATCCTCGGTAGTGTCGCGGCGACATTCGACACCGGCCTTCGGGAGCGTGGCGTCGGCCTATTGGGACGACGGGTAACTCGCATCGTCTAGGGGAGCGGTTGGACGCTTGAGCCGAGTGGAACACGCCGCGCACCCCGAACCTGCGGGTACCGTGGATCGACGGCGGGAGGACGCCTTGGAGAAACTCATCAGCGATACGATCGAAGACCTCCATTCCATCCTGGTTCACTTCCCGATCGCCCTTCTGGTCCTGCTGGCGTTCCTGACGGCCTACGTGGTGCTGAGACCCGGATCGGGGATGCTGCAGGCCACCTGGTTGCTTCTCGTGGTCGGGACTATCGGTGCCGTCGCCGCCACGGTGTCCGGGGTGATCTCCCACTTCCCGTACGAGGAGACCGACCTTCATGGGGTGATCGAAACACACCAGTGGTGGAGCTTTGCGGCCACTGCCCTCTTCATCGCGGCTACGGTGTGGCGGCTCATCTCTCGTCGAAGAGGGTCCGATTGCGGGGGCTCCGTTCGGTTCCTGGTGGTCGTCGTCGCTGGAGCGGCTCTCCTGGTGATGTCCGGCCTGACAGGAGGGGACCTGGTCTTCGACTACGGAATCAACGTCCGAGGGGTCAACCCGCTGTTGGACCAATAGTCTCCGAGTGCGGACTTCCGCACGGGCGCAACTGCGCCTCGTGGTTCACCGGGTCCGGCCCGGCGGTGTGGCTGGCGGGTGTTACAAGCCCGGGGCCAGGCCAAGCCCCCCGGCCTGGCAGTCAGGAGAGTCCGAAGCCATGCTCGGGGCGGCATCATCCCGGCGGTCCTGACCTGACCTGACCTCATTCAACCACCACGTACCACCGGGGGCACACCTGGAATCTAGGAGGGTGCTGAACAATGACGATTGCTCGGGCCTGCCGCCCGCCAGCCCAGGCATTTTGCGGGCGGTTGGCAGGCCGCTGGTGGATTGCTCAAGCACCCTCCTAGCGGGTTGGCCGTCCGGGCCTCCGGCGCCGATCCGATGGAGGGGACCGGCGCCTCACCACCGTGCCGAGCGTCAGCAGGAGGATCGTGAGCAGCAGCACCTCCGGCATGATCGGCAGGGCCGCCAGTCCCGACGCCGCCAGCCCGGCGATCGCCCATCCACGACCCTCGAGCCCACGCTCCGCGCGGCGGAGGCTCAGCCACGAAAGGGAGGCACCCACCAGGATGAGCATCACGCACCAGACGACAGGCCGGCCGGATGCCAGGAACGTGGCCAGGTTCGACCAGGTCCATCCGTGGGCGAACCACCAGCCGGCCTGCAACAGGGCGGCGCCGAGAGCCACCAGGAATCCGGCTACGGGCACGGCTGCGGGCACCTGAAGGTGGTTCCGTTCGATCGGTCGGCACTGTCTGGCAGCCATCACGCCTCCTCAGGTGGACTGGTTCGATGTCCCCCAAGGTACGGGAGGGGTGTGACACTTTGTCCCGGGCGCCGTTTGCTGCTGGTCCCACGGTCCCGGTCGGGATCACCCGACACCGGAGGGCCATCCGTACACCTGCCGCCCGGCGTGAATCGGTCGGTTGCCGGGGTCGCCCGGACGGGTCCTACCAGCCCTCCTGGCGGGCGATCATTCCCCGGAGGTAGTCGGGGACCGTCTTGGGCCGCATGGTCTCGTGGTCGACGATCACCTGCACCTGCCGTCCCTCGACCAACGTCTCGCCTGTGCCGGGATCGGTGGAGAGATACTCGAACGTGATTGAACTGCGCCCGATCCCGGCGACCCGCACCGCGGTGCTCACCACCTGTCCCATCCGGGCCGAGCGCCGGTAGTCGATCTCGGTGCGGGCCAGCACCACATCGTCGCCCATACCCACCATGAGATCCCAGGAGCATCCGATGGCGTCCATGTAGTCGGTGAAGGCGTCGTCCCAGTACACCAGGTAGTTGGGGTTGTAGACGATGCCCTGAGCGTCGCAGTCGGAGAAACGGATCCTGCGGTCGTAGACGATCGGTTCGGGAGGAGATGTGGCGGTCGGATCGGTCATGCCGCTACACGATAGGTGCTCGGCGAAGTCGCCCGGCCGGCACCGCGTCTAGATGTCCAGGTCGGGAGCCGGGCGGCGGGTGGCAGGATCGTCGTGGCCGGACAACTTCACGGGATTGCCGGCCATCTCGAGCGTCGAGCCGCCGGGCAACCCGACCTCCACCACCATGTTCCGGGCCCGCACCCCAGGGTCGGCCAGCACCTCGGCGATGTCGTTGATGGGTCCGCACGGTATCCCCGCGTCCTCCAGCCTGGCCAGCCAGGCCGAGGCGATGCCGGCCGACAGGGCGGCCTCCAGTTCATGGCCGAGCGCATCGGCATGGTCGGTGCGGCTCTCGTTGGTGGCGAACCGGGGGTCGTCCGGCAGGTCGGGGCGGCCCAGCGTCTCGCACAACGTCGAGAACAGGCGGTCGTTCCCGGCGGCAATCACCAAAGGCCGGTCGGCGGCCCGGTAGGCGGCGAAAGGCGTGATCGAAGGGTGACGGCTGCCCAGAGGTCCGGGGACCAGACCGGTGGCCGAGTAGCGGGCGATGGCGTTCTCGAGGATGGCCACCTGGCAGTCCAGCATGGCGATGTCCACCATCTGTCCCCGCCCCGTCCGCTCCCGCTCGTGGAGGGCGGAGAGGATCCCCACCGCGGCGAACAGGCCGGCGGTGATGTCCCCCACCGAGGTCCCCACCCTGGTGGGAGGCCCTCCGGGATTGCCGGTGAGGCTCATCAGCCCACCCATCGCCTGCACCACCACGTCGTAGGCCGGACGTTCCGAGTAGGGGCCGCTGTGGCCGAATCCGCTCACCGCCGCGTACACCAGCCCCGGCCAGCGAGCGTGCAGCGCCTCCCAGCCGTAGCCCAACCGCTCCATGGCGCCGGGCCGGAAGTTCTCCACCACCACGTCGGCCCGCTCCAGCAACTCCTCGAACCGCACCCGGTCGGCCGGGTCGGACAGGTCGAGCGTCACCGCCGACTTGCCCCTGTTCAAGGACTCGAAGTAGACGCTACGGTCCCCCACGAAAGGCCCGAAACCGCGGGCGTCGTCGCCCACCCCCGGCCGCTCCACCTTGATGATCTCGGCTCCCAGGTCGCTCAGCACCATGGTGGCGTAGGGACCGGCCAGCACCCGGGTCAGGTCGACCACTGTGATATCGGAGAGGGGACCGTCCATCCCCCTGACGGTAGCGCCGCCGCGCCGGAGGTCTGCGCCGCAGCGGATCGGAGAGATCACAACCACGGCTTGGTTGTCCGGCCAGGGACGCGTTGAGCAGTTAGCCCCGATTTTTCATTCGGGGGTTTGCACTAGGCGAGCAGAGTGCGGGATATAGGCTTCTGACCAGGGACTACGGCCATTTCCACTACCCTGTCTCGGCCCGGTGGGACCTTCACCCGTCGGGTGAAGCCAGGCCCAGTCACGATCATGTGGTTGATGTGGCCTGTTGCCGCAGGTGTGTCGGGAAACATGAAGTGAATCAAGGTTAAACGCTTCGAGTCTTTCCCTCTCCTCGGGGCTCGACTCATAACTCACAGAACTAGCTCCTCCATATCGCCCCATCACCGTGCGGCTAGGAGGGTGCTGACCAATGACGATTGCTGGGGCCTGCCGTCCGCCGACCGGGGATTATGCCGGCGGTTGGCAGGCCGCTGGTGGATTGCTCAGTACCCTCCTAGGTGAGGCCCCGACCTGGACGGCCCGCCGGAACTTTGGCTGGCAATGGGTTCGGACTCGACTTCGGCCGGACGATTCCAGTTCATGCCACGGGACCCGCGGTACCGTAACGACTGCACACAGCGTGAACGCGCGCTGGAAAGCTGGAAAGAAGCTCTGTCGATAGCCCGATGCGGGAAGGACTAGGTGCGGTGTTGGACAGTCCGTGGCGGCAGCGGAGCCGGATCGACGCCGGATGACGTCCCTTGGTACACCTGCCTTCTCGCCGGTAGCTGCATGTGCCGGCCAAGGGTTGGTCCTGCGGTTCACGTGATGCCGAGACGGGTGGTTAGCAGGGGGGCGCTGGCATTCGGGGTGGCTCTAGGTCTCTTGATGGTGTCAGGCTCCGCCGGAGCGCAATCCGGTGAAACCGCTCAACCGGCTGCGCCGACCAATGTGAGGGTGGTGGCTGAGAGTCGCGGGTCGGTGACGGTGGCCTGGGACGCCCCGGAGCCTCAGGACGGCCGGCCGTCACCAGGGGGATACCGCGTGCTCTACCGTTTGGCGGCTTCCGAGCCGGGTGCCGACCCGAGCCCGCCGTCGTTCTGGCATTTCCGGAGCTTCGGTGCGGGAGCTCGACAAGGGCGCGTCACGGGTCTGATGAACGGCAGGTGGTACGAGGTGACGGTGGCATCCACAGGCGGGGACTGGGCCGAGGAGACCATCCTGGCCCGTCCGGGGGCAGGGCCACCTGGCGAGCGGCCACCCGGCCGACCCGTGGAGGCAGTGATCGACGACGCAAGCCTCGGCTCGTTGACGGTGGCGTGGGAACCCCCTGCTGATGATGGTGGGTCTGTAGTTACGGGCTATGAGGTGTGGTACGTGGTGGATGATGATCGGTGGGCCGAAGATGTGCCGTGGGTGATGTCGGGCGGGACGCTCGACGCCGGCGTTCGGGAACACACGATCTCCGGGCTGGTCGATTACCGGAGTTACGTGGTGGTCGTGGCAGCCGTCAACGAAGCCGGCCGCGGTCTCTTGAGCCGCGACCTCTGGGGCGTGGCCGGCCGTGACGCCCTGAAGCCACCGGCTGCGCCGACCAGCGTACGGTTGGTGGGGGAGGGTGACGGTTCGGTGACGGTCGCCTGGGATCCGCCGGAGGCCGCAGAAGGCCAGGCGAGACCGGCAAGCTATACCGTCTACTACTGGCTGGCGGCCGTGGAGCCGGGGTCGAACCCGTCCGTGCCGGCGGGAGAGCTGATCGCGGTCGGATTCGGTGCCGACGTTCGCGAGGGCACGGTGTCGGGTCTGACCAACGGTGTCTGGTACGAGTTGCGTGTGCAATCCAGACTCGGCCACTGGGCTCGGGAGCGGGTGTTTGCCCGTCCCGGCACCGGGTTGCCCGACGAGCGGTTGCCGGGCGCGCCGACCGCGTTCCGCGTCGTGGAGGAGGGTTCCGGGTCGGTGACGGTGGGTTGGGAACCCCCTGCTGAGGATGGTGGGTCGGCCGTGACGGGTTACGAGGTGTGGTACCGGCACGGTGAGGCCTCTACGGGGGGAGGTTCCTGGGTGCAGTCGGGTGAGGCGCTCGGTCCCGATACTCGCGAGCACGCTATCTCAGGACTGGTTGACCTCGAGGAGTACAGGGTGACGGTCGCAGCCGTCAACGACATAGGTC
This sequence comes from bacterium, assembly GCA_026710435.1. Lineage (GTDB taxonomy): Bacteria > Actinomycetota > Acidimicrobiia > Spongiisociales > Spongiisociaceae > JAPPFW01. Next base: position 17,296 of record JAPOQZ010000027.1, read on the forward strand.
GGGGTCCTTTCGTCGGCGATCTGCGTGCGTTGGCCGGCCGCGCCGATCTGGACCCCCCGGCTGCTCCGGCCAACGTGCGGTTGGCGGGGGAGGGTGATGGTTCTGTAACGGTGGCCTGGGATGCTCCGGAGCCCGAGAACGGCAGGCCATTGCCGAAGGGTTACCGGGTGCTCTACCGGCGGGCGAGTTCGGAGCCGGGTTCCGTTCCGGACCGGTCAGGGTGGTATGCCTCGCCCACCTTCGGTGCTGATAGCCGTTCGGGGACGGTGTCGGGGTTGAGGGACGGTGTGTGGTACGAGCTGAGGGTGCAGGCCAGGCATGGGGAATGGTCCGAGGAGGTGCTGCTGGTCCGTCCAGGTGCGGGACCGGACGATGCGCCGCTACCCGGGGCGCCGGCTGACTTGACAGTTCTGGCCGAGGGTTCGGGGTCGGTGACGGTCGGGTGGGATCCCCCGGCCGGGGATGGTGGGTCGGCAGTGACGGGTTACGAGGTGTGGTACCGGCATGATGAGGCCACTGCGGGGGAAGGTTCCTGGGTACGGTCGGGTGAGGCGCTCGGCCCCGACGCTCGCCGCCACGTTGTCTCGGGGCTTGTCGACTACCGGGCGTACGAGGTGACCGTCGCCGCGGTAAACGAGGTTGGTCGCGGCCTGTTCGCTCTGGCGTGGGCTACGGCCAACCGGGATGATCTGGACCCGCTCAGGCTGATCGCTGATCACCGGTTCGCCCGGTTCTACACCCAGGGGACGGATACCTGGGAGGTATGGGTGTGTGATGTGGCAGACGGTCGCCGGCGCATCGATCTGACCCGTACGGTAGCGATGCTGAACCGGGAGGTCTCTCCGTACTTCCGGTGGTTGTCGGGAGGCCGCTACCGGCTTGCGTTCGTGGAAGGCGGCACGGTGAAAGCAGGCGCGGGCAAGTCATCGGAATGGGCGGTCGACTATGAGTGCGAAGAGTTGGCAGCTGGGGAGTCCGTGAGTAAGGCCGATGGTGCGCTGATCGTCCACGACAAGGAAGGACTCATCAGCACCGGCGGCTCGGGAGCGCACACCGGTACATATGTAGACGGTGTATGGCAGCTCCACCGGGGTACGTTCGCTGACACCGGGCGAGCTGTTCACCTGACAGCCGGTGCCGTGCTAGCCACGTCGGCGTACTGCGGCAACTGCCCGTACCCGTCCCACATCGGTCTGGACACCGTTGCTCACGAGATCGGACACGCACTGGGCTGGCCGCACTCCTACGGCGGGAACCGCCCGCAACTCAACGAGGCCTCCCGAGAGCGTGGTTTCGAGATCGACGAGTACGACAACCCGATGGACCGGATTAGTGGAGGTCCTGTCGAGCCGCAGCTAGGCAAACATGGTCTGGAGGCCGGTACGGTCGCAGTCAACAGGTATGCGGCCGGCTGGATAGATATCGAAGACGTAGCCGTCCACCTGGAACCCTACGGCAGTTACCTGCTGGCCCCGATCGGTCGATCCGGTACCCAGATGCTCGTGCTACCGGTCGGGGAACCCGGACACTTCATCTCGCTCGGTGCTCGGGTGGCGAGAGGGTACGATGCCGGCATACCCGCGGAAGGTGTCGAGGTCTACCGTGTCGACCAGCGTGCCTCTGCCTGCAGGGAAGGCACCGAGACCGACCCCCCGGACCGGCTTCGCTGCACCGGTCTGGGTCGCCGTATCCAGCCGGTCCCGGCCGCAGAGAATAGCGGCAGACCGGTCATTGAACTGACGGACCATGTGTACGGCCCCGGCGAGGGCCTGACCGTCGAAGGCTTCCGGGTGGAGGTCACCGAACGGGTCGAGGGCCGTTTCCGGGTGTGGGTGGGCAACCCTTACCGGGGCACGTTCGCCGACGACGAGCGCAATGTGCACGAGCGGAGCATCGACAAGCTCGCCGACCTGGGCATCAGCGCCGGCTGCGACCCCGAACTGAAGCTGTACTGTCCCGACGAGCCGATCACACGTGCCCAGATGGCCGTCTTCCTGATCCGCGCCATGGGCGAAAGCGCCGGCCGCCGTTCCGGATCGTCGAGGTTCAGCGACGTGGCTTCCGACGCCTGGTACCGGCCGTATGTCGAGCGCCTGGCGGAACTCGAGATCACTGTAGGTTTCGGGGACGGGACGTTCCGGCCCGACGACCCTGTCACCAGGGCCCAGATGGCGGTGTTCCTCACCCGGGCGTTCAGCGGGCTCACCCCGGTGGAGAACCCCTCAGGAGTGTTCGACGACGTGGCTTCCGACGCTTCCTACGCCTCCGCCGTCGAAGGTGTGTTAGCCGCCCGCGTCACCGCGGGCTGTGGCAAGACACCGGGCCGCAACTACTGCCCCGGCCGGCCCGTACGCCGGGACCAGATCGCCTCGTTCCTCGTCCGCGCCCTCCAGCAGCCCTGAGCCTTCGACCGAGCGGCCCACCGTTGCCGCAACTGAGTGCCGGTCCGGCAATGGACGTGATCTCCAACTCCTGGATTGTGTTCCTCAGGTGATCGAGACCTGCGGCCACATCGTGCAGCCGCGACCATGGCCTCCAATGACCCTCGTAGGGAAGCCGAGAGTCTATCGTGGGCACACCAACTGACCGCCGTAGACGGTAGAGACTCGCCTGAGCACAACTGCTCAGTCCTTGCAGGCCAAGGCGTAGTTCTTGTAGTTTGCCGGGAAGGTGTTCTTGAACTCCGAACAGCCGGCAAGGACCGACCAGTTTTAGCCTTCTGTGCTTCTGGCGTAGGACTAAAACTTTGGTTAACCGCAGGGAAAACCCCATCCGGTGGTGACTGCAGGAGTTTCATCGAGTATGAAACCAGTTTTAGCCTTCTGTGCTCCTAGCACAAGAACAAGACTCTGACCGCTGTACCCGAGACTCCCGGCTCTGGCCCAGGATCCTCACACGTCGGATCGTTTCAGTCGGCTATGAGCGGCCCGGGCCCATACTCGACGGCGGGCCCACGTGCTGCTTCGCTGGTCCGCTCAAGTACATGCCGTTCGACGAGATTCCGAAGGATCACCGACGCTCTCGGCGTCCCGACTCCGAACAGGTTCCGGACGATCCGGTTGGTGATACGACCGTGCTCACGTACATACGCTACAACCGTTACCTCGATCTCACGACCGGTGTTACGTCGATGAGCGACCGCAGACCCGAGCCTTGCGGAGGCGGCTCTCGAAAGGCGGTAGCGGATCCGATGACCACTTGCCGACGCATTGACCGCCTCAATGAGCGGGGAGGAGGCATCCGCCATCCTCTCCAGCGTACGAGCGGCGCCTCCAACACCTCCAAGGGCGCATCCGACCCGGCAGCCTGGCTGCCGCCCAACGCGGGCGTGCGGTGCACCTACGCGGCTGTGAGGATCGAAGTCAAAGCAGCCTGGGGGCTGACAGCCGACCAAGCCGAGATCGACGCCCTCACCGCTCTGGCCGCCACCTGCAGCTACCCCTGAGCGCACCGCTGCCCGTGGGTGGGTTCTGGCCGGAACACGCCAGAATCAGGCCTGAGGGACGCTAATTAACGTAACCCGTGCGTCTAGTGTCCCGAGTCGGAAGTTCGTCGCAGAAGAGCGGGCTACACCTCCACGCCACCGAACCCTGAGAACGCGAAAATCACCGGAAGGTGCCTCTTTCCTTGGGATCCCACCCCCGCCGCCACCTCCGAGGGTCACGGACGCGACCTTCTATCCCCTGTGCGGGCCGGTTCCGGACAGTATGAACCCTGCCACGGTCCGCTCGACGTCGGAAACGAACCGCCG
>JAPOQZ010000026.1 GCA_026710435.1 bacterium
CGCGACCTTCTATCCCCTGTGCGGGCCGGTTCCGGACAGTATGAACCCTGCCACGGTCCGCTCGACGTCGGAAACGAACCGCCGGTGTATACGGCTATCTACCATTGTGAAACGAGCCTGTGACAGATACAGCCTGCTCGTGGCGTTGGTCGGTTCCGGTTCGGCTCATCAAGCCCGGAACGCAAGCGAAACAGAGATACAGGACACTAGGTCGATGAGTTGTTTTTGTTGGAGGCGTTGGAACACCCGGGTGAGGACTCCGTTCTGGGCCCAGCGGCTGAATCGCATGTAGACGGTGTGCCAGGTTCGCGTACCGTTCGGGAAGCGCCCGCCACTTGCAGCCGTGCTCGAGTATGTGCAGGATCCCGTTGAGGGCTTGGCGGTCGGAGACTTTGACGTTGCCGCGAGTGAACACGCCCTAGCTATCTGCCCTCCTACGGCATCCAAGAATGGCTTGTGCCATCATGGCTGACAACGCCGCGGCGGATGGGGCCAGGGCGGCGGGGAGGAGTCGTAATGACCGAGCGTGCAGCCTATTTCAACGGCCACTTCATTCCGGAGTCGGAGCTACGGCTGGCGCCATTCGACGTCGGGGTGCGGATCGGGGAATTCGTCTTCGAGACCGTCCGGAGCTACGGCCTGCGTCCCCACCGGCTCCGAGACCACATGGACCGGCTCTACGCCTCCATGAAGGCCCTCGACATCGATTGCGGCATGTCGATCGAGGAGATGGAGGAGGTCACCCACGACCTGATCGAACGCAACAAGGCCACCATCGAGCCGTACGACGACCTGATGTGGAACAACGATGTCTCGCGGGGCATCGCCAAGCCTTTCGAACGCGGCCCCTACGACTCGTACGAGCGGACGGTGTTCGTCATGTTCATCCCGTTGGGACCCTCCCTGGTGGAGGCGCTCGACGGGTTGGAGAACGGCGCCCCGGTCGTCATACCTCCCACCAGGAACATCCCGGCCCGCTACCTGGATCCGAAGATGAAGAACCGCAACCGGATCCACTACGGGCGGGGCATGCGGGAGGCGCGCAAGGTCGATCCCCGGGCCGAGGCTTTGTTCGTGGACGACGCCGGCTACATCACGGAGGGGGGCGGGGCCAACTTCCTGATCGTCAAGGATGGCGCCATCCTCTCGCCCGAGGGCCGGAACATCCTGCGAGGGATCACCCTGGAGGATGTCAAGGATCTGGCGCCGCAGCTGGGCTTGGAGTTCGTCGAGACCAACATCGAGCCCTACGACGTGATGACCGCCGACGAGGCTTTCTTCGCCTCCACCCCCTTCTTCGTGATGCCGGTGACCAGCATCGACGGCCGGTCCATCGGGACCGGGAGGCCGGGTCCGGTGGTGGACCGCCTGATCGACGCCTTCGCCCAGCAAGTGGGCGTGCATCCGATCGAACAGGCCCGCAAGATCACCCAGCCCTATATGAGTGACCGGCCGAAGGGATCCCGACCGTACTAGTCGCTAGTCGCGAAGATGTAACATCTCATGGCAGTGCGGCGTGTACAACGTTACTGACTACTGATATAGGGCGGCTCGGATCTGCGCGACGAGGTCCAGCTTCAGTTGGTGGAAGGTGTTGGCCAGCGCCCATGGACCGTTGATAGGGATCACCGCGCCGGTCACGAAGCGCGAGCGGGGTGAGCACAGCCAGGTGACGAGTTCGGCCACTTCGTCGGGGGTTCCGATCCTGCGGCCGGGGAGCACGTTCCGGCAGAGGGTTCCGGGGCGGTTCGGCGTGCCCGTTCTACGCCTACGCCCGTCCTCGATGCAACGAACCAGGGACGGCGCGGCAATCACTTTGCCCGTCTTTGGCCACCTTCCTAGGCTCGGTTCGGCGATACGGGAGGTGGCATGTTTGCGGTAGGGCTGCGATGCGTGGACTGCCGGCTGGAGACCGATCTGGGCGGGCATTTCTTCGGGTGCGGCGGCTGCGGCGGCGCCCTCGAGACCGTCTACGACGAAGCCCGGGTAGCCGCGAGCGTCACCATTGACGAGTGGCGTGGTCGGGACGACCGGTCGATGTGGCGGTACCGGGAACTGCTGCCGGTCGCGGACCAGTCGGCGGTCATCAGCCTCGGCGAGGGACGGACGCCGCTGATCCACCTTCCCGCATCTGCGGGCAACCCGCTCTCGGGTGTCTGGGTACAGAACGAGACCGTCAACCCCACCTACTCCTTCAAGGACCGGTTCCACTCGTCCGCACAGTCGATGGCGCGCCAACTCGGCTACGACCGGATCGCATGTTCCACCACCGGAAACCACGGTATGAGCGCGGCGGCCTACGCGGCAAGAGGCGGCCTTCGTTGCGTGATCCTGGTCGATCCCAGGGCGCCGGTGGTCCAGCGCCAGTGGATGCGCCTGTTCGGCGCCACGGTCATAGTCGAGATGAGGCGGCAGCCACCTCTGGAGAACTTCGTGCGGAACCACGGCTGGTACCCGTCCACCTACATGACACCCAACCCGGTGGCCACGCCGTACGGGATGGAGGGTTACAAGACCATGGCCTACGACGCCACGCTGGCGCTCGGCCGCGTGCCGGACCATTTCATCGTTCCGATCGCGGCGGGGGACGGTCTGTACGGACCGTGGAAAGGGTTCGGAGAGATGGCCCGGCTGGGGTGGACCGATTCGATCCCCAAGCTTCACGGTATCCAGCCGGTGGCGGCCAACCCGATAGTGCGGTCCTTCCGGGACGGGTCGGACACCGTTCCCTACATCCAGGATCCCGAGACCATCGCTCTCTCGATAGGCGACCCGACCGGAGGCGCTATGACCTTGCGTGCCATCCGGGAGTCAGGAGGGCAGGCGATCGACGTCTCCGACGAGGAGATCGTTGCCGCCACCCGCTATGCAGCCACCGCCGGCCTGAGCCCGGAGCCTTCGTCGGCGGCTTCGCTGGCCGGCGCGTGGGCGCTGGCGCGGGACGGGAAGATCGCGGCCCACGAGACCGTCGTATGCCTGATCACCGGGGCCGGTCCCAAGTGGCCCGAGACCACTGATCTGCTGGTCGAGGAGGATGAGATTGTGAACCCCGGCTCCGAATGGCTGGAGCGTCTCGCAACCGGCGCGTAAGAGGGTGCGCGGATAGGCGGACCTCAACCCTACCTGTCAAAGACTGTATCCGATTCTCGGTCAGAACATGCCTTTTCATCAAGGGTTTCCTGCAAGCGGTATCGTCGGTGTTTCTCCAGGCGAGCAGCTCTTCGCGCACCTTCCAAGCCTGGATCCACCGACGGCCTCCCCTAAGGCTGGTCCGGCGTGCGGTTGGTGGGGGGTTGAGAGGTTGAGGCTTGTTGGTCTCTGACTGGTAGGGATGTAGTGGGTGTGGTGGCTTAGACCGGGTTAGTGGCTGGTTGGGGGTGTTTCGGACGTGTCTGTCTTGGTTTCATGGGTGGTTGGTTATGGTTGTGGCGGGGGGTGTGGGTATGGGTTAGCAGAGTTGGGGCAGCGCCCGGAGTTAGTGAGGGCGGTGAGGTAGGTGTGTGCCCAGGGCCATTGGCGGGTAGGCGTGGGATGTGTTTTCCGCCGGGCTGTGGTTCTCGGCAAAGCCGCGGACCGGCCCGACCCGTTAGGATGCATCACCACAATGATGCCTTCCACCGACACACTTTTGCGCCTCTACCGGCGGATGGTGCGGATCCGCGTCTTCGAGGAGAAGGTCCAGGAACTCCACAAGCTGGGCAGGCTGCCCGGATTCGTGCATGTCTACGTGGGTCAGGAGGCGGTGGCGGTCGGCTCCTGCAGCGTGCTTCGAGACACCGATCACATCACCAGCACGCACAGGGGTCATGGCCACTGCATCGCCAAGGGGGCCGACGTCGCCCCGATGATGGCGGAGTTGTTCGGCAGGGCGGACGGATACTGCCGCGGCAAGGGCGGGTCCATGCACATAATCGACACCAGCCGGGGCATTCTGGGAGCCAATGGCATCGTCGGCGGCGGGATCCCGATGGCCACCGGATCGGGTCTGGCCGACGCGGTCCTGGACCGGGACGGGGTGACGGTCTGCTTCTTCGGTGACGGCGCGGCCAACCAGGGGGTGCTGCTCGAGGCTCTCAACCTCGCTGCCATCTGGAAACTGCCGGTTATCTACCTGTGCGAGTCGAACCAGTACATGGAGTTCACCCCCACCACGGACCTCACCGCGGGGAGGATCTACCGGCGGGCTGAACCGTTCGGCGTGCCCGGTATCGAGGTGGACGGTAACGACGTTCTCGAGGTCCGGCGCGTCGTCGGAGAGGCCGTCGACCGGGCCCGGCGAGGCGAGGGTCCCACCCTGATAGAGGCGAACACCTACCGATTCTCGGGCCACAGCGAAGGGGAGAGCGCCTTCGTGTCCGCCTACCGCACCGAGGAGGAAGTAGAGAGCTGGAAGGCTCGCGATCCCGTTACCTGCTTCCGGGCGCTGCTCGTGGCCGACACCGCGGTCACGACCGCGGAACTCGACTCGATCGACGCAGGCGAGCAGGCAGCCGTCGAGGCGGCGGTCGAGTTCGCCGAGGCCAGCCCGTTCCCCTCGCCGGACGAGGCCTTCGAGCACGTCTTCGCGGAGCGCGGAGTGTGAGGATGCGCAACGCCTACTTCATGCAGGCCCTGCATCAGGCGCTCAGGTCGGCCATGGAAGAGGACGAGACGGTGATCGTCATGGGCGAGGACGTGGACCGAGGAGTGTTCGGAGTCACCCGGGGCCTGATCGACACCTTCGGCGCCAACCGGATCCGGAAGACGCCCATCTCGGAGGCCGCCTTCGTCGGAGGCGCAGTGGGGGCGGCGGCCGCCGGGCTGAGGCCTTTCGCCCATGTGATGTTCTCCAGCTTCTTCTACGTCTCGATGGACCAGGTGGCCAACCAGGCGGCCCGCCTCCGGTACATGTCCGGCGGCCAGGTGGAGTTGCCCATCGTCTACTTCGCGGGCACCGGACCCACCGGTTCGGCAGCCGCCCAGCACTCGGAGAACCCGCACTCGCTGCTGATGCACACGGCCGGGCTGAAGGTGGTGATGCCGAGCACCCCCTACGACGCCAAGGGCCTGATGATGGCCTCAATCAGGGATCCCAACCCGGTTGTGTTTCTTGCCGACCTGCGCCTCGCCCGCCGCCGCGAGCCGGTGCCCGTGAAGCCGTACGAGATCCCGCTCGGGACGGCCGAAGTCAAGCGGCAGGGTGAACACGTCACAGTGGTGGCGCTGGCTTCGCTGGTGCACATCGCCCTGGATGTGGCGGACAAGCTGGAGGCCGAGGGAATCTCGGTCGAGGTGATAGATCCCCGGAGCCTCGTCCCGTTCGACTGGGACACCATCGTCTCGTCGGTCCGCAAGACGGGTCGCTTGGTAGTGGCCGATCCGGCCCGGCGGCTGTGCGGGATGGCGGGGGAGGTAATCGCCGGAGTCTCCGAGAGGGCTTGGGAATCGCTGCAATCCCAACCCCGGAGGGTGACCTGGCCCGACATACCGGTCCCGTTCAGTCCGGTTCTCGAAAAGGTGCTGGACGTGGGGGCCGACGATGTGGAACAGGCCGTCCGGGCGACTCTGGGTGACCGGGTGGCAGTAGATTCGGTATGAAGGAAGGTAGGCCGGCATGCAGGTGATACTTCCCAAGTGGGGCGTTTCGATGCAGGACGCGGTGCTGATCCGCTGGTTGAAGGACGTCGGCGCCACGGTCGTCAAGGGCGAACCCCTCGCGGAGTTCGAGACCGACAAGGTCGAGGTCGAACTGGAGGCGCCCGCCTCCGGAATCCTCACCCGCGTTTTCGCCGCGGAGGATGACACCATCGATGTCGGTGCTGTGATAGCCGAGATCCGAAGAGCCTGACGCAGCGGTCATGTCTGGCTACCGCGGCGGTGATCTGGTAGCCGGATTGTTGGCTGCGCGAGGCGTGCAGCACATTTTCTCGGTCTCCGGCGGTCCCCTGAACCCCATTTACCACGGCACGCTGCGGGCACCGGTCCGCATCGTCCACACCCGCCACGAAGCAGCGGCCGCGTTCATGGCCGAGGGCACGGCCCGGGTCACGAGATCGCCGGGGGTGTGCGCCGTGACCCTCGGTCCGGGCGTTACGAACACCGTCACGCCCGCCCTGACGGCCACCCGGGCGGGAGTGCCGTTCCTGATCCTGGGCGGACAAGCCCCGGTCGGCGTTCTGGACAAGGAATCGGTCATGTCCTTCGATCCCCTGCCGGTCATGAGGCCCGTCACCAAGTACGCGGCCCGGGTAGTGGATCCGGCCAGGATCGAGGAGTACTTGGACGCCGCATGGATCGCAATGACCTCGGGGCGTCCCGGTCCGGCGTTCCTCGAGATCCCGGTGGACGTGCTGGCGGGTGCAGCCCCACCCCCGTCACCGCAACGAGGCAAGGGATCGCACCGGGGTCCGGGCCTGTCCGCTGGGCAGGAGGACGAACTTCGGAGCCTGGTGGCGGATGCCCGGCGTCCCCTGCTGGTAGCCGGCGACGATGTGCTTTGGTCAGCGGCCGACGGCGCTCTTGCGGACGCCATCGAGCATCTCCGCATTCCCTTCGTGAGCCTGCGACTGGGGAGGGGACTGGTGGACGAGCGTCACCGACTCTGCGCGGGAGTCGGATACCTCGGTTCCAACCCGCCTCTGCGCAGGACTCTCGCCGAGGCCGACCTGGTGCTGGTCGTGGGCCACGAATTCGAGGCCGACCTCGGCTACGGCGAACTGGTGCCGCCCGACGCGGTGGTGATCCAGACACATCCCGACGCCGGGGTGGTGGGCAAGTTCCTTATCCCGGACCTGGGACTGGTGGCTGCCTCGGACCGCGTGCTGGGCGCCCTCCGAGACTCCGAGCCGGAGGGCTTCGATGAGGCATGGTGCGAAGGGAGGGCCGGGGCCTGGCGGGCCTGGCTGGACTCCATCGTGCCGGAACGGCAACCGCCGGTCGGGGGAATCCATCCGGCCCGGCTAACTTCGCTGATAGAGGGGATGATGCCGGCCGGTACGACCTTCGTGACGTCGCACGGCAACATCGACTTCTGGGCCGATCCCGTGCTGCGGATCAGGCCCCCGGCCCGGTACCTGCGGGCCGGTCAATCAGGAGCGCTCGGCGCAGAGATCCCCTTCGGTGTGGCGGCGAAGCTCGCCTCCCCGGCAGGCGCCGTCGTGGTGATCGTCGGGGACGGGGGGTTCGCCTTCCACGGGTTGGAACTCGAAACGGCTCTCCGGTACGGGGCGCCGATCGTCGTCGTGGTATACGACGACGAGAAATGGGGTGCTATCGCCCTCCCGCAACAGAGGGCCTACGGAACCGAGATCGAACTCGACCTACCTCGCCGTGCCTGGTGGAAGGTGATGGAGGCGATGGGCGGTCACGGAGAATTCGTCGAGGACGAAGCGGACCTCGGCGGTGCCCTCGAGCGCTCACTGCGGTCAGGCGTCCCGGCCGTGGTCCAGGTAAAGGTACCTAGCGTCGAATCCCCCTACGTCAACTACCACTCGTGACTCGGCGGCCAGTGGCCACGGAACACCAAGCTGAGAGGGTGTCCGGATGGGTGATCAAGTGGGGAAACGGCGACCGCGACGGTTGGTGACGCTGTGGCCGATGACCAGCGGTCTTCCGGCGTTTGGAACAGAGTAGGACTCAAGGGGAAGGTGGTCGCGTCCGCCTGTCCGCTCACCCTCCTAGTGTCCCGAGTCTTTAGAGCGTGCGCGGATAGCTCCTGACCTGGGTAAACGCACGACCGCCGAGCATGGAGTTAGTGGTCCTGACCAGGGACTTCGAAGTCCGATCTGGTGCCGACACGCCGACATCGATCACTGGAACCTACCAATCCGAGCATCCTCTTAGTTCGGTGGTGTTTGGAAGACGTGCAGTCATGCGACGGGTTGGTTGTGTCACAGGCCTGTTGCATGCTTGTAGGTAACCGCAAAGCGCCAACGGTCCGCTTTCGGTACCGACCGGACCGTGATTTGGTTCATGTTGTCGACCCAGCCCCTCGC
>JAPOQZ010000178.1 GCA_026710435.1 bacterium
GGACAGTATGAACCCTGCCACGGTCCGCTCGACGTCGGAAACGAACCGCCGGTGTATACGGCTATCTACCATTGTACAACGAGCCTGTGACAGATACAGCCCGCTCGTAGCGGTGGTCGGTTCGGCTCATCAAGCCCGGAATGCAAGCGAAACAGAGATACAGGACACTAGGAGGGTGCTGAACATTGACGATTGCTCGGGCCCGCCGCCCGCCGACCAGGCATTTTGTGGGCGGTTGGCAGGCCGCTGGTGGATTGCTCAGCACCCTCCTAGTAGAAACCCCCGCACGAAAAATCGGGGTTAACGGTTCCAAGGTCCCCCCATCAGCTTGAACCTGAACAGTAGGAAAACGTTCCAGACGGCGCGGCAGGACCGCGCTCCGTGCAAGGTGAAGCCGTCGATAAGATCGGGGTCGACTACGGAGGCTCGGGCGAATGAACATGATCCAGACGGTTACCGGACCCTTACACCCTGACGATCTGGGTATCGCCTCACTCCACGAGCATGTCTACTCGGGTGGGGGGCCTGCCCTCTATGCAGACCGGGAGGACCATTCCGATTTCCCCTACTGGGACCTGCCGATCACCATCGACATTCTCGGCGCCCTTCGCAGGGGGGCGCCCAACCGGGACAACATGTCGTTGAACGACGAGGGGATCGCCGCGGAGGAACTTGGCCACTTCGCCGCGCTGGGGGGAACCACGGTGGTCGACAATACGGGTGTGGGCCTCAACCGTGACCCGGTGGCTCTGCGCCGGATCGCCGAAGCGACCGGGCTGAACATCGTCACCACCACCGGGTTCTACAAACATGGCATGCACCCTCCTTGGGTCGAGAAGATGAACGCCGACCAGGTGGCGGACCTGATGGTGGAGGAGATAGAGGAGGGAATCGACGACACCGGCATCCGGGCCGGGTCGATCGGCGAATGCGCCTGTTCCGAGGAACCCCTTCCCTACCACCCTGAGGAGGAGAAGATCCTCCGGGCGGCGTGCCGGGCCCAGATCCGGACCGGGGTGGGTTTCACCATCCACCCTTCGATCTTCGATGCCCGGGGAGGTGGCATCGCCACGGTGGGGGAGGCTTACGTCGATCTAATCGAGGAGGAGGGCGCCGACCTCGGCAGCTTCTACCTGAGCCATTGCGATCTGAGCCTCGACCATCTGGACTACCACCGCCGGCTCCTGGACCGGGGCGCCACGATCTCCTACGACACCTTCGGGTACGAGGGCATCAACTCGCCTGAGTTCCTGGGGGGATGCCGCATGCCCTCCGACATCGAACGGGTGAACTGCATAGCCGTTCTCTGCCAGGAGGGTTACGACCGCCAGATCGTGATGGCCCAGGACGTGGGGATGCGGATGCTCTGGAAGCGTTACGGCGGGTCGGGGTACTCGCTGGTGCTCGAATGGGCAGTGCCCTTGCTACTGCAACGGGGAGTCAGCGAGCAGCAGATCCACAACATGCTGGTGGAGAACCCCAAGCGGATCCTGACCCCCACCCCGGGTGGTACGGGGTAGGCGTCGGAGCGACCAGAGGACCGGTGATGGATACACAGGAAACAACCCGGGTCACCGAAGGCGTCGGATGGCAGTTCTGGATCGACCGGGGCGGCACATTCACCGACGTGGTGGCCCGTACGCCGTCGGGCGACATTCTCACCGGCAAGCTCCTTTCGGAGAACCCGCGCCACTACCCGGATGCCGCCATCGAGGGGATCCGCCGGATCCTCGGTGAGACCGGGGTGGAGGCGCCGATCGAGTCTGTGAAGATGGGCACCACCGTGGCGACCAACGCTCTGCTGGAGCGCCAAGGGGAGCCGACCGTGCTCATCACCACGCAGGGCTTTAGGGATGCGCTGGTGATCGGGTACCAGACCCGTCCAGACCTGTTCGACCTCGACATCGCATTGCCGGAGATGCTGTACGAGTCGGTGATCGAGATTGACGAGCGGGTCGGCGCCCGTGGGGAGGTCATCGTTCCCCTGGACGAGGCCGTGGTAGAGGCTGATCTGTCTGCTGCCCGGGACCGGGGGATCGACTCGGTAGCCATCCTGTTCATGCACGGCTACCGCCACCGCGAGCACGAGAGCCGGGTGGCCGCGATCGCCCGGCGGCTCGGATTCGGTCAGGTCTCGGTCAGCCACGAGGTGAGCCCGCTCATGAAGCTCGTGGCGCGGGGCGACACCACGGTGGTGGACGCCTACCTCTCGCCGATCCTGCGGCGTTACATCGACCAGGTGGAACGCCGGCTGGCGTCCATCTCGGAGCAGCGGCCCCGGGTCATGTTCATGCAGTCGAACGGGGGACTGGCCGGCGCCCATGCCTTCGCGGGCAAGGACGCCCTGCTCTCCGGACCGGCCGGAGGGGTGGTGGGAATGGTCCGGACCGGACTGGCAGCCGGCTACGACCGCCTAATCGGGTTCGACATGGGCGGAACCTCAACTGACGTGTCGCACTACGCGGGTGAACTGGAACGCACCTACGAGACCGAAGTCGCCGGGGTGAGGGTCCGGGCGCCGATGATGCTGATCCATACGGTGGCCGCCGGGGGCGGTTCCATCCTCCACTTCGACGGCAGCCGCCTCACGGTGGGACCTGACTCAGCTGGGGCGGATCCGGGGCCGGCCTGCTACGGGAACGGTGGCCCGCCGGCCATCACCGACTGCAACGTGATGATGGGAAGACTTCAAGCCGACCTGTTCCCCAAGGTCTTCGGACCGGATGCCGACCAGCCGCTCGATGTCGAACGGACCCGCTCCCTATTCGGTGCCCTGAGCCACGAGATTTCCGCGGCCACCGGCGTCCCCCAGACGCCCGAGGATGTCGCCGAGGGGTTCCTGGCTATCGCAGTGGAGAACATGGCCAACGCCATCAAGAAGATCTCGGTGCAGCGGGGCTACGACGTGACCGGCTACACGTTGGCGTGCTTCGGCGGTGCCGCCGGCCAGCACGCCTGCCGGGTGGCCGACAGCCTGGGTATCGGCCGGGTGCTGAGCCATCCCTACGCCGGAGTCCTGTCCGCTTTCGGCATCGGGCTGGCCGACGTGCGGGTGGTAAGGGACCGCGCCGTGGAGGGCGAGCTCGACCAGGCTCTGCTGGACAGCCTCGAAACCGACTTCGAGGACCTGGCAGGCGATGGCACTACCGCGATCCGGGCCCAGGGGGTCGGTCCGGAACGGACCACCGTGGTGCGGAGAACGCGGGTCAGGTACCGGGGCTCCGACACCTCGCTGGAGGTGACCGCCGGATCGGTGGACGAGGTCGTGAGGGGTTTCGAGACCGCTCACCTGGCGCGCTTCGGGTTCCTCTCCCCCGGCACCCCCCTGGAAGTCGAATCGATCCAGGTCGAGGTGATAGGACGCAGCCACGAGGTACCGCTCGGCCAGCCTCCGGCAGCCGTCGGGGAGCCCAGCCCGATGGACATCCACCACACGTACGTGGAGGGAGAATGGGTGGCGACGCCGTTCCTCGACCGGGCTGCGATCCCCGCCGGGTATCCGGTGAGCGGACCGGCCGTGATAGTCGAGACCACCTCCACCGCGGTCGTGGAGCCGGGCTGGCAAGCGGTGATCACAAACTCGGGTGATCTGGTGATGGAAAGGGTCGTTGCGCTGACCCGCCAAGCCTCGATCGGTACCGACGCCGACCCGGTACGCCTCGAGATCTTCAACAACATGTTCATGAACATCGCCGAGCAGATGGGTCTGGTACTCGAGAACACCGCCGTATCCGTCAACATCAAGGAGAGGCTCGACTTCTCCTGCGCTCTCTTCGATCCCCAGGGTGACCTGATCGCCAACGCCCCCCACATGCCGGTGCATCTCGGATCGATGAGCGAGTCGATCAAGTCGATCATCGGTGACCGCGGCGGTCCCGAGGGAATGGCCCCCGGCGACGTGTACGTCATGAACGCCCCCTACAACGGGGGTACCCACCTGCCGGACATCACGGTCATCAAACCGGTCTTCGACGAATCGGAGAGATCGGTCATCTTCTACGTGGCCTCCCGCGGACACCACGCCGACATCGGTGGACGCACGCCCGGTTCGGCACCCGCCGACAGCACCACCGTCGAGGAGGAGGGCATCCTCATCGACAACTTCACCCTCGTATCGGGGGGACGGTTCCGTGAACAGCAACTGCGGGAACTGCTAGCCGGCGGCCTCTACCCGGCCCGGAGTCCCGAGCAGAACATCGCCGACTTGAAGGCCCAGGTAGCGGCGTGCGAGAAGGGAACCACCGAGTTGCGGGCCGTGATCGACCACTACGGTCTCGACGTGGTCCACGCCTACATGGTCCACGTGCAGAACAACGCCGAGGAGTCGGTTCGCCGGGTGCTGGACGCTCTCACCGACTCGTCCTTCGTAGGGCACATGGACGACGGCAGCCGCATCGTGGTGAGGATCAGCGTGGACCGGGAGAACCGTTCCGCAGTCGTGGACTTCACGGGCACCAGCGGGATCCACCCGGGCAACTACAACGCTCCCCGAGCAGTGGCCCACGCCGCGGTGCTCTACGTGTTCCGCTGCCTCGTGGATGCGGACATCCCACTCAACGAGGGATGCCTCAAGCCGGTGACCATCGTGCTACCGGAGAACTCCATGATCAACCCGGAGTACCCGGCCGCGGTGATCGCCGGCAACGTCGAGACCAGCCAGCAGATCGTCGACACGCTGTTCGGAGCGCTGGGGGTGGTGGCGGGATCGCAGGGCACGATGAACAACTTCATCTGGGGTAACGACCGCTACCAGTACTACGAGACAATCTGCGGCGGGGCGGGAGCGACACCGCGCCGAGACGGCCGCCGTGCGGTGCACACCCACATGACCAACTCTCGCCTGACCGATCCCGAGGTCTTGGAGTGGCGCTTCCCGGTCCGGTTGGACAGCTTCGAGGTACGGGAAGGGTCAGGAGGCCGGGGCAGGTACTCGGGTGGCGACGGCGCCGTCCGCCGGGTCCGGTTCGGAGAGAAGATGACCGTCAACATCCTGTCGTCCCGGCGGGTGATCGCGCCCTTCGGCGTCGATGGAGGCGAACCCGGCGCGGTGGGCCGCAACCGGATATTCCGCTCCGACGGCCGGGTGGAGGAGATGGCCGGCAACTCGCAGGCCGAGGTCGGACCGGGAGACGTGTTCGAGATAGCCACCCCGGGCGGCGGTGGCTACGGACCGCCCGGTTAACGGGCTCTTCGGATTTAAGTGGGGATTGACCGCGGGGAGTATGTCCCAGTTGGGCTTGCCCGCATATAGGAGTGCCCGTATTCGGTAGTTGACGAAGTTGCGGAACCCGAACGCTGCCCGTTTGACGCGTTTGATCAGGTTGTTGAGACCTTCGGTGGGCGACCCCCCTCGCAGATCCCCAACTCCCCCCTCATTTCCGAAGAGCCCCTTTTGGGAGCCTCCCGGACAGGACGACCCGCCGGAGATCCAGGCGCTTGCCCACGCCCCGCGTCACGCTCGGGAACCGCGACCTCGTTAACGAGCGTCCGTATGTCTGCAAGGGACAACCTCAATCTGACGGACCTGCATATTGCGATCCGGGAGCTGCAGTTGTACCGGGATGCCGGGGGGCACAGCTTCATCGATGTCGGCGGCCGGATCCCCGGCGCCGTGACCGCGGTCAGCGATGCCACCGGAGACAAACATCGGCGCCTCGACCAACTGGTACATCGCATCTGTCCGACCGCGGGGGCATACCGAGGCGAGAGCGGAAGACCTCGCGGAGATCCTAATCGAGGACATCGAGGTCACCATCGCCCGCACGAATGTGCGGGCCGGGGTCATCGGTGAGCTCGGGATTACCGAGCCGTTGGACCCCCGAGGGAAGAAAGGTGTTGCGGCCGGGGCCGCGCGCAATGTCCTAGGAGTGTGTCGAGCATTCAGCAGCGGCCCGTCGGTCAATGACAAAATCCGTGGTCACTGAGCGACGGGCCAAGGGCAATCGTCATTGTTCAGCATTCTTCTAGATCTCTAAGAGCGTCCGCGGGTAGGTCCTAGTTGGTGGGGTTCCAGCGGTTTCTCCAGTTGATGAGTTTGACGGTGATGATCAGGACGATGGCGAGGCAGAGTTGTGCTAGCCGGTGTTGGATGCGTCGGTCGGTGTTGCGGCGTA
>JAPOQZ010000024.1 GCA_026710435.1 bacterium
CTTTCGGTACCGACCGGACCGTGATTTGGTTCATGTTGTCGACCCAGCCCCTCGCAAGGGGTACGGCGGAACGCGTTCGACGCCGAGGAGGTGGTGGTTGGGGGAGGGCCCGCCGGAGGAGACCGCCTCGACGGTTTTCGCGGTCTCGGCTCCCCGGAACCGGTGCGTGTCAGGCGGAGGAGGCTGTCTCCAGCGAATTCCCGATACAGGACACCAGACGAGTGCTGAACACTATCGGAGCGGCCCTAATAACTGGTCAGGAGCTCATTTCCCACAACCTGTTCGCCCGGCCCGGACCCCGCATGAGTGACCGGGGCTACAACCTCGAAGCTGCTGTTGCCTCCACCGACGGCCGACACCCAGAACTATTAGGCGGCAACCGTAGCTAGTCTCTCCCCGATGCTGTTCGACTACTCCTCCGCTACGGTCGATTCGGTCTCCGGCGTGGTCGAGACGGCCATCGTCCGGAGCGAATCGCTGATCGCCGACCTCCTGGCCGGAGATGGCGACAAGCCCCACCGTGAAACCCTTGCACTCCTTGACGAGGTGGACAGGCTGACTTCGGTCGCTTACGGGCACGGTCCGTTCCTGGGACAGGTCTCCACCGATGAGGAGGTCCGCGCCGCTTCTCGGGGGGCCGAGGAACGCCTCAGGAAGTGGAGTCTCGATCTGGTCTCCCGCCGTGACCTGTACGAGGCGGTCCGGGCCTATGCCGACACCGAAGATGCGGCCGCCCTTACGGGGGAGCCGGCCCGGGCGCTCGAACACACCATGCGCGATTTCCGGCTGGCCGGCCATCAACTCGAAGACGCCAAGCGGAAGCGGGTCCAGGAGTTGCGTACTCGCATGGTCGAGCTGCAGATAATGTTCTCCGCCAACCTGGCAGAGTACGAGGACGCCTTGGAGGTGGGTGCCGACGACCTCGAAGACCTGCCTGATTCCTATGTGGATGGCCTCTCGCCGGGTTCGACCGCAGGCACCTACCGCATCACCATGGCCTACCCGGACGTGATCCCATTCCTCGAGAACTCCCCTCGCCGGCATCTCCGGGAGGCGCTGGCCTTCAAGTTCGGCAACCGGGCCAGGGAGACGAACACCCCCGTGCTGGAGGAGGCGCTCAGCATCAGAGCGGAGATCGCCCGTATCTTCGGAGCCCGATCGTGGGCGCACCACGCGATGCAGACCAAGATGGCCAAGCGACCGGAGGCGGTGGAGGACTTCTACGGGTCGCTGTTCGGGCCTCTGAGCGAAGCAGGGCGGGGAGAAGTGGTCGCGATGGGTCACCTTCTAGTTTCCGAGGGGCACGATCTTCCCGTCCGGAGGTGGGACAGCGCCTACTGCCACACTCGCCAGATGAAGCGCGACTACGGGGTCGACCCGATCGAAGTGGCGGCCTACTTCCCCCTGGACCGGGTGATCCAGGGTCTGTTCGACATAACCCAGGCGGTCTTCGGTCTCAGGTACGAACCTGTAGAGACGCCGCGATGGCACGAGGAAGTACGCGCCTACCGGATGATCGACTCCAGCACCGGGGATCTGGTGGCCCACTTCTACATGGATCTCCATCCGAGGGAAGGGAAGTTCAGCCACGCGGCGGCCTTCCCGCTGGTGCCCAGCGGTAGGGATCTGGCCGGGACAGAGCACCGGCCGGTGAGTGCCATCGTGGCCAACCTCACCCGCCCGCGTGGTGAGGAACCCGCCCTTCTCCTCCACGACGAGGTGGTCACTCTGTTCCACGAGTTCGGACACATCCTTCACAACTCACTGTCGCAGGCCGGCGTGGCCCGTTTCAGCGGGACGCGGACCGAGTGGGACTTTGTCGAGGCCCCCTCCCAGATCATGGAGAACTGGTGCTGGGACCCCGAGGTGCTGCGGACCTTCGCCAGCCACCATGCCACCGGCGAGCCCATCCCCGAGGACCTAGTCGGTCGCCTCGCCGAGGCCAGGAACCTGAACGTCGCCTTGTTCAACCTGCGCCAGATGATGCTCGGGCAGATCGACATGGACCTGCACACGACCCTGGAAACGGTCGAGCCCTTGGACGTCCTGAGGCGCCGGGCCGCGACCGGACTGCTTCCCCACCACGATGGGACCTACATGCTCGCCTCGTTCGGCCACCTCCTGGGTGGCTATGACGCCGGCTACTACGGATACCTATGGGCCGAGGTGTTCGGTCAGGACATGTTCAGCCGCTTCGCCGAGGAGGGGAGCCTCTCTCCCAACGTGGGTATGGAGTACCGCCGCAAGGTCCTGGAACCCGGCGGCACGAGGGACGCCTACGATCTGTTGCGGGACTTCCTGGGTAGGGAGCCCCGCAACGACGCCTTCCTGAGAAAGCTGGGTATCGGAGGCTAAGCCATCGCCGGCGACTCCGCGAGGTGTCGGAATGGCTGCGTCCATGCGCGCCATTCCCCTAGATGTTCGTCTGGAGGATTGGTCGGATGGAGGCTGGATCCGCCTAGTCGCTGCCGCAGCGTCAAGACCGGAGCGAACTCTTTCAGGTCTTGGCGATGATGTGGCCTCGTACCCTGGGGAAGTTGATGGGAACGTGCGCGTTGCAGTATTCCCTGCGGTTGTAGATCGAGATCTTGGTAGAGCAGCCGCGCTTCTTGCAGACTCGTCCCGCAGCATAGGCCCGGGACGGGCGAACACGTCCACGCAGTTTAGAGCCCCCGAGTGTGTCAGCCACGAGCACCCCTTTCGATTTCTAATCTGTATAACACCCGACACGCCTGTCTTGTTCCGTATATAATCATCTTTTGGTCCCTTTTGTTGCATGACTGGTCCCGCGACCCGTGCGAGTGACCCGGTACAGCCCGACTCCCACAAGACTGGAGGCACGTATGAGGTGGAGGAAGAACCGATCCGCCCGCCGCGGTGACAGCCGCGAGGCCCTCTTCGAGGTCACCGGCATGTCGTGCGGTTCCTGTGTGGCCCGGATCGAGGAGATCCTGGTCGGCCAGACCGGAGTCAAGGACGCCAAGGTCGATCTCGCATCCGGCCAGGCCCGGGTCTCCCTCACTCCGGCAGCCTCGAGCGACGCCATCGTTGCCGCGGTGACGGAAGCCGGCTACACCATGACCCCCCTGTCCTAGGAGGGTGCTGAGCAATCCACCATCGGCATGCCAACCGCCGGCATAATCCCTGGTCGGCGGACGGCAGGCCCCAGCAATCGTCATTGGTCAACACCCTCCTAGCATGCTTCTCACGTAGCACCCCAGCTCGGAGGGTGCTGAGCAATCCACCATCGTACTGCCAATCGCCGGCATGATTCCTGGGTCGGCAGGCGGGAGCAATCGTCATCGTTCATGCTCCTAGCCACCTACCTGATCGGCGAATCTCCAGAAGCGGGTAGCCCCCGAGGCAATCGTCAGATCCCGCTGCCGGGAGTCGTCGGGGGAGCGGTAGCGGACTGTCATCGACCACTGCCAGACTCCGGGGAACGGCAGGCCCCACACGCAGCCGGCCGAAGGAACGTCGCCTGGTTGGCAGCCGTTGCCCAGCCACGTGCCGTCTTCGGGAGTCCCCAGGCCGACGCTCCGCAACGCCCGCCTACCTGTGGCTTCGACTTCCGCCCGCTGTGCCAGCGTCATCGCCTGCCACTGGGCGTGCATGGCCGGGGCAACCCGGCGGATCACATCCAGGTCGTTGCCGTACCAGGGGAACAGCGGACGGGCGGCTGATAGGACCTCGACCATCCGCCACTCGCAACCGCTCGTGTCGGTCACCGTCAGGGCGTCATCGGACGACCACCACGGCCAGATGCGCGGGCTTCCCCCACCCACGCCCGGATCTCCGGTCGTGAACAAGTAGCTGTCACCGCCCGGAATGCCGGCGTGGGCGTTGGCCCGGGGCA
The DNA here is from genome assembly GCA_026710435.1 of bacterium. Lineage (GTDB taxonomy): Bacteria > Actinomycetota > Acidimicrobiia > Spongiisociales > Spongiisociaceae > JAPPFW01. The sequence continues at coordinate 3,857 of JAPOQZ010000024.1, forward strand.
GGTCGGATCGCCACTCGATCTCGTCGCTGATCCGCTCGATCTCCGCGGTCGGGATCGTGAGCGAGCACGCGGCCGCGTCCGGGCCCGGGAGCACTTCGAAAGAGCACTCCAAGTCGTCCACGCCCTCCGGACGAGGGTTGTAAGGCGCCACGGCTCCCTCCCAGAGTCCTTCCGCGGTTGGTGTTCCCGACAACCGCTGTGCCCACACCCCTCCCGATCTCACGAGCCGCATCAGCATCCCGTCGGGTATGTCCCCGGTCCACCGGTGGATGGTGGCGCCGGAGGCCACCGGCAGGAGGCGCGTGTAGGAGTACCCCGCAGTGAACGTCCAGTCGCAGGTACCCGACCAACCAGGCGGGGCCGGATCAAAGACGGAGAACGTGCACGTGATGGACGGGCGGGTGGACACCCCGCTGACCACCGCCCTCCACGAAACCGACCACGATCCCTCCGAGGTCGGAGATCCCCTCACCCGCGACGACGAGGACGACAGGCCCGGCGGCAAGCCACCCGCAGGGTAGTACCGGTTCACCAGCACCCCCCGCAAGCGGGGCATCGACAGGTCGTAGGACGCCCCCACCTCCAGGAAGAACTCGCACACCGACGGGTTCCACGTACCGCCGGTCACCGCGATCACGCAATCCTGAGTGGACAGACGGGTCCGGCCCCGCCAGGCCGTCAACCGTCCACTGAACGTGCCAATCTCCTGCGCCTGGCCGTAGAGGTATTGCTCCCCTTCGATCCTGACCCGCTTCACACCCCGGGGTAGCCTCCCCGAGTGGTAGGTCTTGTCCGCCCCGTTGTACCAGGGCAGCGGTATCTCCGGATTCCGGCGGTCCCCCAACAGTTCGCCGAGCTGAAACGTCTCGTAACACGCGCCGGTCCAACCCGGCTCCTGAGTCGGGCGGGAGATCGTCGTCGTTGTCGTCTCCGTGCTACCCGCCACCCGGAACGTGCAGGAAAGCGTGGCGTCCTCGGCCCCGCCCGACATGCGGGCCTTGAGCGTCCCCGAGAACGTTCCCGCCCCGGACGGCGTTCCGGCGATCCTCGGAGGGGAGTTGGTCACCGTCATCCCCCTCGGCCGCCCACCCGAGTACGAATAGCTCGACACCTGGCCGCCCGAATGGGTCGGCAACTCCCGCGAGTAGAAACGGCCAGCCGTGAACGAGAGAGAACATTTCCCGCTCCACGACCCATCGGCCGGAGTCGTCGGAGGGGGAGTGGTCACAGGTGGTGTAGTTGTAGGTGCTGTCTCGGGCGGATGCCGGCGGGCACCCGACCACCAGCCGCACCTGGCCGGCGAGCCCCTTGAGGGCTGCGCCTGCGACGACCGGTAAACCGGCGACTCCCCGCCCGGCGGATCCGTGTTCGTGGAGGTGGAAGCCGATTGGATGTTCGTACCAGGCAACCGGCAATGGAGCGGCCCTGTAGATCGGTCCACACCAATCCGCCTCGTCTCGTGGCTAGAGAACACCCACTGGTCCTCCCCATCCCGGTAGGTGTCATGACGGTTGCACGTTGCCCCCGTTGGCGGGCTTGGTTCCTCCTGGTTCCGATTCGCGTCGAGCGCGGCCACTACCCACTCTGGGCTGGCCGCGCAGCTGTCCTCGGGGCGGGTCCGGGTTTCACCGGTGTCTCCCCACTCAACACAGTCTAATGTAAACATGTCGTGTAGGCTGCAGGCGTGCCGTGTGTAAGCGTTGAAATGCCAGAACCGGTAACGCAACAGCCGCTCAGTCGTACCCCGGTTCCAGGCGAACTCCCACATTTCGGTGTCGTGGCCTTCATGTGCCACCGATTCCGACCCGCTGGCCAGCAGCATCAGGCTGACTGCCAAGGCGGACGCTGCTCCCAACCAGAGCGTGGCGGAGATTCTGATCCGGCGCGCCAAGGTTCTCCCTTCCGTTTACCAGCCGGGGGTCAGGTTGACCTGGGTGCGGGTGGGGTCGTCGGTCGGGTCGTAGGCGGCGATCACATGCTCAAACTCGACCACCCCTGGGCGTGGATCGGAGGGACAGGGATCCAGCGGCGTCCCGACGTTGTTGTCCGCCCACTTGCTCGACTTATCGATAAACCGGCAGAACCCCTGATAGCTGATCTTCCACTGCCCGTTGACGTAGGTGAACGGCACCACGTTCCACGCCCACGCGAAGGTCCCGTCGGCCATCACTGCTCGGATTCGCACATCGATCCGGTCCGGGTCGTTCCACTGTGCCCCGTAAATCTCAATCCGGCGGGTGGATCGGTTGTCGGCGTCGGCGTAGATGCTGGTCCAGGCGGATAGGTCGTTGGCCGCTTCAACCCCGAAGTACGCCTCGCCGGCGGCTTCCAACTGAGTGAACACCCTGGCGAGAAGGTGGCCGTCCCGGATCGACGCCATCCGCTGGGCGTGGTTTCCTGCTGACCAGGCCAAAAACTCCTTGCGCACTTCGGACAGGACGCATTCGTCGCGGACCTTGAACCACTGGTGGTAGTTGCCCGGGCAGTCCCCGGCCGCCTCCGGGTCAGGGGCGGTGGTCGGCGGTAGCTCGTAGGTGTGGCAATGCGCCACCACGGCTTCGTCGTGGGTGTGGCAGGTGTCCTCGGTTAGAATCGCGTCGGCGTGGTGCTCGTGTTCGCCTGCCTCGACGGGCGCCGGGCGAGTCTCGGTGGTGGTTGTCGCCTCGGTAGCGGGTGCCGCAGTGGTGGTCGGCCGCGCAACCGCCACCGTGGTAGATGCCACCGTCGTTGTTGTGGTTCGCGCCGTTGTGGTGGTGGACGCCGCCGTGGTGGCCGGGTCCGTGGCAACCGTCGCCGGGGCAGTGGTGGTGGTGACCGCCTCGGTAGTTGCTGCTGCCGTTGCCGCGGGACGTGCCGGAGGCTCGGGAGTCGAGGCCTCCCGCATCCCGAGGTACCAGACACCCAGCCCCGCTACTGCCACCGCAATCGTCGTTCCCCATATCCAGAAGCGTCTCCTGGATGGCGGGGTGGGGCTTGTCATGGTGGTCCTCCTTTGGATCGTGTGACCCGGCCTGCGACGGACATCGCCCGGCGACAGGTGACGTGGTTCAGGGAGCGCACTGTCTCACCGCGCTGGTATCGGCGCCGAAGGCCCCGGCGTCGAAGTAGAGGGAGGCGTCCGCCGACGCTGTACCGAGGGGAAACCGCCGCCGCGGTCCGAGGTCGGCATGAACCTCGATGACATCGTTGCTGTGGCGGCAGGCTGTGGTGGGTGGCCGGTCGCACACCAGGTCTTCTCCGCAGTCTGCCAGCAGGTGTCGCTGATCGTGCGACGCGATCTCGTACGCCAGTTCCCGGTCGTTGGTCCATGCGGTGAAGTCGGCGAGGAACAGCATCACCACGACGATCATTCCGACGAGGAACGCGGAACTGAGGGCGAACCTCATTGTTCCTCCTGCAGCTGATCGGTGATCGGGTCGGGTCCAAGCGTTTTCTCGACGGTGGGCGGCCTGGCCACCAGGGGTTTCTGGGAGGTCCGGGTCACCTGCGACGTCATGGCCGGGAGTGGTCCCGGCAACGGCAGGCACGTCACCGAGACCCGCACCTTGCCCAGCTCCGGGCGGCTCCCCGCCCAGTCGGTATTCCCTTCGTAGTCCGAGGGATCGATCCATTCCCCGGCTCGCCGGTCGTAGTAGTCAACCGCCACGGTCGGAACGTCGGTGCACAACGTCGAAGCCGCAATTGCCGCCGCGGACCCGGCTGTCACTCCCGCTCTTGCCTCCTCCGGCGTAGCGTCGGATGGGACGGCGACCGCGGCGGCGGTCGCTCCCCGGTGGGCGAGTGTGTGCAACTGCCGGCTCCGGTCGGCTCCCTCGACGGCGCTGACCATCAGGAGGATCCCCAGCAGAACGGTAGGGACGGTGAGCAGCGCCGCGACAGCCTCGTCCACGTCACAGTTCCTGCCCGCACACCGTGCGCAGACCCAGACCCACACCGGCGCTGGTGGGCGCGCAGCCGATGCTGTGGATGGTCCCCATCCACCAGCCGAAGGTGACCGGGAGCACCTCGAGGGAGGCCAGCACCGTACAGGTCGCGGTGTCCGATTCCAGGGCGAAGTCGACCACCCGTAGCCGACCGCTTCCCCGGAGGCGATCACCCGATGCCGCGGCTGCTGCCGTGGTCGCGGCGGTCCATTCCGTGCCGGTCTCCGTACAGTTCCAGCCGGATCCCGAAAGGGATGCGGCGGCGGCGCGGGCGGCCGAACGAGCCGCGGAGCGGGCCTCGATGCTCCCGGTGTAGGACATCATCACCGACATGACCATCGTCACCGTGGCCAGCCAGACGGTTCCGAGTTTGGCGAGCGCTACCGCCGTCTCCACCGCGCCCCGCTCACTCGTCGCATTTTTTGCCGGTCCCGTCCCAGGTACCTCCGGCCGCTTCGCACACCGTCTCGTTGGTTATTCCCCCGTACGGGTTGAGGTCGTCGATGTCCTCCTGCGCGTTGGTGATCTGTGTCCACATGATCGCCCCTACGGCCGCCATGGCAGCCACGACGAGCACCACGCTGATAGCTAGCGCGATCGGTTTGTCCATTCGGTCCCTCCTTTGTGTGTCGGAGTCACGGCGCGGTGCCGCTGTTGATCGAAACAGCCACTCCCAGCATCAGCACCATCACGCTGAAGGCGACGACGATGGTCCCGAGCGTGCCGGTGGTCCGTCCCAGCCGGTCGGTGCGCTCGGCGACGGCGGCTGCGTAAACAGCTATGGCTCGATCGACCATGTGGTCGATCAGCCGGGTGGCGGCAGCACCTGTCCGCTCCACCGTGTCGACGGTGCCCAGGAGTGTCTCTGCAGCCGATCCGCGGACCCGCTGCGCGGCGGCGGTCAGCGGATCCCGGCCCCCCTCCAGGGCTATCGCAATGGCGCTGGCCACAGGTGTGAATGCTCGTTCGGTGGTCTGGTGGGCAGCCTTCACGGCCGCGTCGCGCAAGGGCAACCCGACCGCGGTGTACAGGCGTACGCGCCTCAGCCAGGAATGCAGGGCACTTGCCTGCCGGCGGCTGTGGGCACGGAGAATCGCTCGCCTGAGGTGGGCAGGGAGTAGCACCGGGACCCACACGCCCGCCGCGATCGCCACCGCAGGTGCGGACCGTGCGCCGGTGAGGAGCGCAAGGGCGGCGAACAGCGACAAGGTGCCGACCACTGCCACAGCCCACGACACGGCCAGGACCCTCGACGGTGTCCAGCCCGCGGCGGCCAGATCCTCCGCGTCGTGGTACTCGGGCGGGTCGGCTACGACCAGGACCACGCCGAGGGAAACGAGCGAGACGACCGCTGCCCAGATCATGAGCGTACCGCCACCGCCGCGGAGGCGAACACCGGGGCACACGCCGCAGCGCACGCCAACGATGCGCCAAGAGCCACGAGTTGGCCGCCGGGGCTGACCAGCCACGCGGCGTAGGAGGGCATCCACACACCCATGCCCACCACGCTTCCCACCGAGAGGGACAGAGCAATGACGAGCGGCACCATCTGAGCAGCCACCCGGCGATGGAAGTGACGCGCGGAGTCGGCCTCGGCGGCGGCCAGTTCCTCGAGAGCGGTGAGAACCTCGCCGACCCGACCGCCACCCCGTCCGGCGACGGCCAGCATGTCGGTCAGCCACACCGAGGCGGTCACGGGCACCGTTTGCACGAACTCCCGGGCCGAGTCGGCCAGCGTCCCGTGCTGGTAGCCGGCCGCCAGCCGGCGGGCGGCCGCACCGACGTTGCCTCTCACCAGCGGCGCTGCCCTCGTCAGCGCCTCCCCGATCGTGGTGGCCGTGCTCGCCTGGTTGGCCAGCACCACCGTGAAGCGCGCCATCCTCTCGGTATGCGTGGTACGGAGCGTGCTACGGGCCCGGATAGAGAGAGCCCAAGCAGAGATACCGTAGAGCGTTACCGCAGCCGCACCGAGAGCCGGACCCCAGCGGAGGGCCAGGACCACGCCGAGGGCAACTCCGGCGAGCGGGGCGAGCACCGTAGCCGGGCGAACGTCTCGAACGGCCTGCCGGGCGCGGGCTGCCCTTAGAGCAAGCAGGGTCGGGACGGGTCGCCGATCCGGGATCAAAACCATCAGGACCGCAGCCAAGGCCGTTAAGAGGATGACCCATCCCGTCCGGTTCACCTCGAGCCTCCTGCGTCAACGACCCTCAGGTCGCGGTCGAGGTGTTCGGAGAGGTCATCGAGCGGGAGAGATACCTCGTCGTATAGGGCTACGACCACCGGGTTCCCGGGAAAAGCGACCGGCCGTGCCCACCGTTCCCCATCCACCAACTGCCACAGGCACCGGGTGCGTATCTGGCTCTGGGCCTCGTCGATGTCGACGATCTCGGTGACGTTGGCGATCACCCGCTCGTTGCGGATGTTGCGACCTAGCCAGACCAGCAGGTGGACACCCGCCGAGATCTGGCGCCGGGCGTACTCGCCGCTCGCCCCCTCGGAAGCTGCGTAGGCGACCAGCTTCTCGAGCACCCCGGAGCCCGGTGGTGAGTGCAGGGTGGCCAGGCAGCCGTGCATGCCGCTGCTCATGGCGTCGAACAGGGCGAGGGTGCCCTCTCCCCGGACCTCGCCGACGACGATCTTGCCGGCGTTGCCCCGCTTGGCGTCACGGATGTGATCGGTCATCGTCAGCTTGCCCACGCCGTCGGCGTTGGCATCGCGGGTCAGGCGCTCGAAGGTCAGGTCGTGGAGTCCGTAGTGGGAGAGGCGTAGTTCCGGGGTGTCCTCGATGGTGTCCACCCGTTCGTAGGGCGGGGTATGGGCCAGCAGTGCCTGGAGCAGGGTCGTCTTGCCCCCGCTCATGGTGGCAGCCACGATCATGTTGGCCCTGCTGGCGCCTGCGACGGCGCCCACCAGAAGGTTGTTGAGCCGGGAGTCCGCGAAGCCGAGTTCGGCCAGGGACTTGCGCCCGCCCATGTTGGCCCTGAGCGCCAGATACATCGGGCTGACCACGAAGCCCTCGGCGTGGAGCCGCCACCGGTCCTTGAGGTTCATGTCCAGCCGGGGTGATTGCTCGTCGAAACGGTGCGGACGGTCACCGCCGAACGTGGCGAGGAACCTGATGGCCTCCTCGAGGCTACTGTCGGTCGGGAACGGACTGTCGCGATCCTCTCGCCGCCCGTCGGGGAACTGGACCTGCATCCGGCCACCGCCGAAGATCTGGTACTCCTCCACCTGCTCGTCAGCCAGCAGTTCACCGAGAATCTGCTCCGCCTGCCGCCGCGCGCCTGCCCGGTGTGCGGCGGCGTCGGAGGCCTCGAACCGGCGGGGCAGTACCGCGTAGGGCGCCATCTGCCGCCCGATCCTGCGCAGGACGCGGACAGACTTCCGGTTCGGCGCGGAGCGGATGGAGCGCATCTGGCTGACCCCGGCGGTGGCCGCCACCACCTGTCCCCGGGAAGTGCGGAGTGCCTCGTCACCCAGCGACTCGACCACGACTACGCCGCTCTCCTTGGTGCGTACCCCCGCCGCGACGGTCCGTGTGATCCAGCCGCGCACAGCCGGCGCCAGGCGCCGGTCTTGTATTACCAGCAACATCTACAGGCCCTCACACTGCCGTGAGTCGGGGTTCCAGGTCCCGCCCGCGCCCGCGCAGGCCAAGGCGCTTCCTGCTGCAACGCCGGGAGTGGGGGTGGCGGTCTCGCCCGACGCGTCGTCGCAGTGCGGCCAGCTCCCGTCGGTAGTCGGGGGCCAGACCGCCAGCACCGGTTCGGCCATCAGGCGAGCCGCGACGTCAGGGGTGGCGGCAAGGGTCACCGAGGGACCGTCGGCCCGAAGCAGGGTCGCGACGAGCCAGGCGCAGCCTGCTCCGGGCGGGCCGACTACAGCCAGATCCCCGTCTGCTGGTCCGGGCGGTGGCCAGTAGGTCGTATCGGCCAGGAACCGCACCGGGGCGGCTCCCGGAGGAATCGTCGGCTCGCAGTGCGGCCAGACTCCGGAGCCGGGCGGCCAGACCGCCAGATCGCCCGCAGAAATGAGCCGGACAGCGTTCTCGGGGGTGGCGGCGATGGTGACATTGCCCCCCACGTCCGAGTCGAGTACCTGGGTGATGACGAGGGCGCAAGCATGCGCCGCCGGGCCGACCACGGCCAGATCACCGGGAACCGGGCCGGGTGCCGGCCACCGTTCCGAGTTGGTCGTCAGGCGCAACCGCGATGTCCGAGGGGGCGTGTCGAGGATCGGGGCATGCACGCTCGGGGGACACTCAGGCCAGGTGCCCGCGGCCGGTGGCCAGACCGAAAGATCCCCGGCGGCGAGCAGGCGCTCGGCCGATGGAGGGTCGACGGAGACTGTGACGCTGGCTCCCTCCGGGTCGACGTCCCGGAGTTCGGTGACGATCAGAGCACAGGAAGACCCCGCGGGCCCGATAACTGCTTGATCCCCACCGGAGGGTCCTGGCAGCGGCCAGAGTTCCAACCCCGCCGCCAGACGGATACGGGCAAGGCCGTCGTCGGCAAGGTCGGCTCCGGGCGGCCGGAGCATCCCGGCGGTGAGGAACGTGTTGGCCGGGATGTCGAATGCGGCGACACGGTCGCCGATCCCGTCAGGGGTCACGAGCAGGGGGCCGAGACTCTCTGGGACATCGAGGACGGCCGACCCTCCGGTACCACCCCGCGGCCAGGGCTCGGTGGCGAGCAGCACGCCGACCACGGGTGGTGGGGTCGAGCGGCCGAACAGGAGTATCGAAACCACCGCTACCACGACCAGCGCGACTGCGATAGCGATCCGCTCCGTTCTACGTGAGAACAACTTGCAACCTTTCACATACGCCTGTACGTGTTAAGAGGAGAGATGCGTGGATTAGCCTCATGCCGGAGACTATAGGTTTCTGAAGTCGACTATCAAATGCTACAGAGCATTAAAGTTTTATCACTCTGGTCACGACCAAGATTGGAGTCTTTCGGATCCCAGATGCTGTAGCAGGCCCATCTACCTGGGAAAACAGACCGCTCGCGGGCTTGCTGCCGGTGGCGGACTGAGTCCGATGACCGATGGACGGGGCAAGAGTGGGAAAAAGATCCGATCCGACTAGTGTCCCGAGTCGGAAGTTCGTCACAGAAGAGCGGGCTACACCTCCACCCCACCGAACCCCGAGAACGCGAAAATCACCGGCAGGTGCCTCTTTCCTTGGGATCCCACCCCCGCCGCCACCTCCGAGGGTCACGGACGCGACCTTCTATCCCCTGTGCGGGCCGGTTCCGGACAGTATGAACCCTGCCACGGTCCGCTCGACGTCGGAAAC
>JAPOQZ010000099.1 GCA_026710435.1 bacterium
CCCACCCCCGCCGCCACCTCCGAGGGTCACGGACGCGACCTTCTATCCCCTGTGCGGGCCGGTTCCGGACAGTATGAACCCTGCCACGGTCCGCTCGACGCCGGAAACGAACCGCTGGTGTATACGGCTATCTACCATTGTAAAACGAGTCTGTGACAGATAGAATGCTCTCGTAGCGTTGGTCGGTTCCGGTTCGGCTCATCAAACCCGGAACGCAAGCGAAACAGAGATGCAGGACACTCGCCGGGTGCTGACCGATGACGATGGTCCGTTTCTCCGGCTTGCCGACCGCGTTCCAGTAGCGCCGGATCAGCTTTGCGGCTGTCTCGATAGCGTCGCTGCCGCCGGTGGTCATGAACACCACCGCGTCGTCGATCGGGGCCATGGCCGCCAGCCGGTCGGCCAGGTCGCGGGTGGGCGGGGAGTGGTGAAGCCGAAGGTGGAGTAGGCCGCCAGCTTGCCCGCCTGCTTGGCTACCGCTTCGGCGATCTCCTTGCGACCGTGACCAACGTTGCAGTACCACAGCGCCGCGGTGGCGTCGAGATACGTGCGCCCCTCCGTGTCGTGGATCCAGACACCCTCGCCCCGGCTCATCACGATCTCGTTGCCGGGGACCTGGCTCATATCGGCATAGCCGTGCCAGAAGTTGGTCATGACACCTCCATTGCGGGAAGCAGGTTCGTATTATGGATGAGGATCTCGTCGAGTGCCGGATCCGGGATCTCCCGCCTCGTGCATCCGAGGCACCATCGTGTCGAGGATGTATCCGAAGACGTGGACCGACAGGCCTGCAAGGCGGACCTCATGCACCGGTCGGTGAAGCAGCGGCGACGATCAACGTTCGAGGCGACCCTCGTCCAACGCTGCCAGCACTTCCTCGACTCGAATGCCCAGGTCCGGGAGGTCGCCCGGTGGTTCGGGAAGCGAGAACTGCCGCAGAACCGACACTATTCCCTCCCAGGTCGACCCCGCCAGTTCGATCGGCCGCTCCTGGTTGGCGGCTCGGGCGGCTGCCTCGATCTCGCCCGGATACATGATGGGGCGGGACTCGTCGCGAAGACGGGTGCTCTTGATGTGGTCGGTCATGATCGATGCCCGTTCCCTTGCTTCTTCAAGGGGCACGAAGCGTTCGGGATCGAGCACGATGATCATCGATTCGTTGCTGAACGAGTCGGTCGGATCGCCGGGTATGCCACCACCCGAGAGGAGCCCGGCGAACAACTCCACCATGAATGCAAGGGCGTATCCCTTGTGGCCCTCCTCCCGGCCCAGCGGCAGGATGGCGCCCCCGTCGTAGTAGTCCTGCGGGTTCGTGGTCGGGTTGCCCTCCGAGTCGATGATCCACCCGCTCGGTGTCTGCAGGCCGCGACCCCGGTACATCCGCACCTTGCCCTCGGCCACGACCGAGGTTGCCATGTCCATCACGTAGGGCCCGTCAAGGCCGGAAGGGAACGACATGGCGACGGGATTGGAACTCAGCTTCCTCTCGACGCCTCCGAAGGGCGCCTGGTTGATGCCGTGGCCACCCCCGCAGGTGAAGATGATCGAGGCCATACCGGACCCGGCCACCTTCTCCGCGTAGCGGCCGAGGCGGCCGATGTGCTTGACGGACCGGATCGTCACCGAACTGGTTCCGGTCACCCGTGCCTTCTCGATGGCCAGATCGCTGGCGAACTCCGCAACCACCTGCCCGAAGGCCCACCCTCCGTCGATCCGGGCCGTGGAGGCCGACTCCGAGACGATCCGGGGACGGGCCGAGGGGATCAACTCACCGCGGTCGATGGCGTCGACGTACTCCCGCAGGCGCATCACCCCGTGGGAATGGTGCCCGACGGTGTCGTTGTCCACCAGGTGATCGGCGACCAGCCGGGCATCGCCCTCCGAAGCTCCCGCGGCTCGGAGTGCGGTGGCGCAGATATCCTCGAGTTGGTCTCTTCGGATCTCCTGCAACCGGCGTCCTTTCCATCCGGCCGTGGGTTGGGGTCCATCTCCGGCGGGCGGTTGCCGGTACTGTACTCCTTGCGCGTCACCGACTGCAGGCGCCACGGAGGTGGAGGATGATGGAAGCTACGCCGGTCTCCGGGTCGACGCTCGACCTGCTGGGGCGATTCGACACCCCGACCATCTGCAACGTGATCGAACTGTTCGATGTGCGTCCCCGCGACTCCGGGTACATGGATCACCGGATCCGTAGCGCCTTCCCGGAGATGACGCCGATGGTGGGGATGGCCGCCACCGCCGCCTTCCGCTCGGCCGGCGAACCGTCGGGAACCGACGTCTACGCCTCGCTCGAGGACCAGATAGAACAGTTCGAGCGGCTCGGCGGTCCTGCGGTCGTCGTCTACCAGGACCTGGACGATCCTCCTGCCGCGGCGGTCTTCGGCGAGGTCATGTGCACCACCTACCGCGCTTTCGGGGCGGCCGGTCTGGTTACGAACGGCGCCGGAAGGGACCTGGACCAGGTACGGGCACTCGACTTCCCGGTGTTTACCGGGTCCACGATGAGTGCCCACGGCTACTGCCGGACCCTTCACGTCGGGTTGCAGGTCCGGGTGGGAGGCTTGGTGGTCAACGAGGGGGATCTTCTGCACGGTGACATCAATGGGGTCACCAGCATCCCGAGGCGCATAGCCAAAGAAGTAGCCGAGGTGGCGGGCGAGTTCGTAGCCGCCGAGGCGATAGTCCTGGACTACCTTGCCAGTCCAGGGGCGAAGTCGAGGAAGGGGTTCTCCGAGGCTTCGGCCGAGTTCCGCTCCGAGATCGACCGCCTGCGCAGGATGGTGCTCGGCTAGCCCCGACTCTTCAGGTTTCCGGACACACCCATGGCTACATGCCAGACCAACCTCATCATCGTGACCGGGTCGGGTTCCACCCGACGGGTGAGGTCGCGCCGACCCGAGACGGGACCATTGAAACGTTTGTAGGTACTGGTCAGATGCGCGTATCCCCAGCCCCGTTCGCCCCGGTACATACCCCCGTATGAAGAACCGGGGCTAGACACCCCAGGAGCGTAAATGTCAAGCTGCGGTTTTGTCGATGGCGGTTCGGTGTGCCCAGGCGGTGTGTTCACTGTAGGGGGTGCGGTGTTTGAGGCAGCCGTGGAGGATGCCGACGAGTCGGTTGGCTAGGGCTCGTAGTGCCTGGTGGTGGCGGTCGCCGGCTGCTCGTCGTTGGTCGTAGAACGCTCGGGCGCCTGGGCTGTTGTTTAGCGAGCAGAACCACCTATTGGTCCAAGGCGTCGTAGAGTCGCCGGTTGCGGACGTGGCGGGCGACCACGGCGTGTTTGCGGCCTGATGCGATGGTGATGGGCGACGTTCCGGCGTAGTTGCGGCGAGACTTGGCGCTGGTGTAGCGTTCGGGGTCGTCTCCGAACTCACCGAGCGCCCGGGCGCCGAGCACGGTACCGAGTCCTGGCTGGGAGTGGTAGATTTCGGCGTCCGGGTGCTGGCTAAAACGGGTCTGGAGGGCCCCTTCGAGTCGGCTGATCTGGCGGTTGGTCTCGACGATGATCTTCACCATTGATGCGACGGTCGTCCCGTAGGCGTCGGAGATCGGGTCAGCTGCTGCTAGGTGGGTGCTTCGGAGGCCTTGCTGTATGCGGCGGGCTGCCTTGTCGACGCTGCGTTGCCGTCCGCCTCTTTTCAGCGCAGCCCGGATCTGGGGCAGCGTCAGGCGGGCACCGATACGTGGTGTGGGCGCCCGACCCAAGATGGCCAGGGCATCACGATGGGCCAGGTCATCGAACGTTTCGAGGGCTGCCGGGTAGTACTCGCGCAGGGCGTTGCGGACCTGGTTGATGTGACGTACCCGGGCCCAGATCAGGTTCTGGTGTGTGCGGGCCATGATTTTGATGCCTTCCGCCTGGGGGCTGTCACCAGCCACCCGACGATGGTTGTGACGGTCGGTGCGTACCAGGTCGGCTAACAGCTTGGCGTCTCCGCGGTCTGATTTGGCGTCGGCAAGGCTGTGACGGTCCCGGTAGCGGGACACAGCCATCGGGTTGATCGCATACACCTGATAGCCGGCCCCTACCAGGGCAGCGACCCACAGACCACGATCAGTCTCGATGCCGACCACCACCTCTCCCGGATCGGATGCGTGCTCGGCGACCATCTGGTGCAAGCGGGCCACACCCGCCAGGCCTTCTGGTAGCCGCCGAGCCGCCAAGCGAACTCCGGCCTCGCCCATGACATACACATCGTGATGCGCCTCAGCCCACACACCTCCTACAAAGATCATTCCTTCGCTCCTTCTGCGCGGATCTGCACTCTCTCTGAGCTGTTGGAGAACACCCTGGCGGCGACCTAATGGATCAGTGCTCTCGTGGCACGCCACCCCATGAGCGCTACAGGAGCTCTCACTCACCGGCCGGGGTACGCTCTAGCCCTAGGAATCAGCATTCCAAGAGAGTGAAGTACTCACCGGCCGGCTCGCTCAACCACCACACCCTCCCAGAAGAACCAGAAGAAGTGGTGGACCCCCATTAGGAGGGTGCTGAGCAATCCACCAGCGGCCTGCCAACCGCCGGCATTATTCTCGGGCCGGCGGGCGGCAGGCCCGAGCAATCGTCATTGTTTCAGCACCCTCCCGGGGAACGGCCACCGTCCGGCGACCACTCCCGCAGATGGGCCAGAAGCTCTTCGGTGGGTAGGACACTCAGAAACGAGTCGTGGAGGGATTTAGGGTTGGCGATCCACGGTGATCTGAGACGTGTGGGCTGCTCGCTCCCGCCGGCCGAAGGTCCATGAGCCAGCGTCGTTTCGGGCTCCGGTCCCCTGGCTGCGGAAGACCCCGAGAGTGCCGGTCAACTACGGGTTGCAGGTGGCTATCCTTCCTTGAATAGTTCGAGTACCAGGAGGTTCGGGGATCGTGGGTACACGTTCGCGGAGGTTGGTGGCCGTCCTGGGGGCGCTGGCAATGGTTGCTACATTGCTGGCTGCTCCCGTGGCAGGAGAGCATGAGGGGAGCTACGAGGACGTGGCTTCCGGTGGAGCCTTTGCTGCTGCCATTCATGCCCTGGTTTGGGCAGGCATTCTCGATGGGACGGAGTGCGCCGACGACGAGTTCTGTCCCGACGATCTGCTGACCCGCGATGTCGTGGCGGTGTGGCTGGTGCGGGCTCTCGATGGAGGGGATCCGGCGGACGAAGCGGTGGAGCGGTTCGCCGACGTGCGCGCCGACCGGCCCTGGGCCGCCCACATAGAACGTCTGGCCGGACTGGGCGTCGCCGAGCAATGTGCCTGGGACCCGCCTGTGTTCTGTCCCGATACCTCGCTCACCCGGGCGGACGCCGCCACCCTGCTCGTGAAGGCCTTCGAACTTCCTGCTTCCTCCAGCGCCGGGTTCGGCGATCTCGGCGGCGTGGAGAACGTGGCCGACATCAATGCGCTGGCGGCCTCAGGCATCACGGCCGGATGCTCCAACGACCCGTTGCTCTTCTGCCCGTCCCAGCACATCACACGGGCCCAGATGGCCGCCCTGCTGGCCAGGGCACTCCGGCTGGTACCCCGTCCCGGCTACAAGCCGGTCGCCCTCCCGGTCGACCCCGAGATCCGCTACGGCACGCTCGACAACGGGTTCACCTACTACCTGCGGAGCAACGACAGGCCCGGCGACAGCATGACGCTGCGGCTGGTCGTCAACGCGGGGTCGGTCAACGAACCGGGCCCCGGACTGGGGATTGCCCACTTCGTCGAGCACATGCTGTTCAAGGGTACGGAGGCCTATCCCGGCGAGGAACTGAACACGACGATCCGGAACCTGGGCGCGGAACTCGGTCCCGACACCAACGCCTACGTGTGGTACGACCAGACCGTGTACGAGTTGACGGTGGCTGCCAATGAACCTGGCAATGTGAACACCGCCGTGCACGTGCTGTCACAGCTGGCCCATGCGGCAACTCTCGACTCCGAGGCGGCCGTGCTGGAGCGGGGCGTGGTGATCGACGAACTGCGTTTCCGGACCGCGACCGGCACCGGTCAGATCTCCGCCGAGTTCGACCGTATCTACACCGAAGGTACTCCCTACGAGGGATACAACGCGATCGGCACGATCGCGGCGCTCGAGGTCACGACAGCCGAGGACCTTCGGGACTTCTACGAGACCTGGTACGTCCCGTCGAACATGGCGGTAGTCGCTGTGGGAGACATGCCCCTCGATGACCTGCAGGCCCTCGTGGAGGAGCACTTCGGGCCGATACCGGCCGCCGAAGCCCCACCGTTCTCCCTGGCGGAGGCCGTCCCGGACCCCGAGGCTTCGTATTACGTGGTCACCCACGAGGAACAGGCCTACAGCTACATCTCGCTCGACATACCGATCCCGCGGTCGTCCCCGGGCTTGGTGGACGGGCAACGCCTGGGCCTCATGGAAAGGCTCATCCAGTTGATGGTGCGCAACCGCTTGGAGGATGCTTACTACCGGGGCGAACTCATCCAGGTGGACCGTCCCGACTTCATCAGCTTCAACCACGGCAACGCCCTGCGCTACTACGGGACCAACTGGCAGGGGGAGCAACTCGACCGGGCTTCCGCCGCCTACATGTCGGTGCTGCTGACGATCGAGGAGTACGGTTTCACGGACATTGACGTGGCCAGGGCCGCGGAGCAGCTCACCACCGCGCTGGAGTACGAGTTGGAGAGCGCTGCCACCACGAACGATCCCGAATATGCGGACAGCTACCTGACGCACTTCCTGTTCGGCGGTGACATCAGCGCCCCGCAGGACCGCCACGACCGGCTGGTTGCCTTGCTGGACGAGATGAGTGCGGGCGAGTTGACCGCCCGCTACCGGTGGTTGATGAACCGGGCAGGGCCGATATTCATCGTGGTCGGTCCCGACCCGGCCAGCGTGCCGACCACGTCCGAGCTCAAGGATGCCGTCGACACCGCTCTTCCCCGCAGCGAGCCTCCTCCGGTGGAGGAGCAGATCGATGCGTTGATGCCGCTCCCCGATCCGGTGGAGCCGCTGGAGAGCGGGCCGCTGGAGGTGTTGGATGGTTTCGAGTGGGAGTTTGCCAACGGTGCGAAGGTGGTGTTCGTCCACTCCGACATAGCGGAAGCGACCGTCCACTTCAGAGCACGATCGCTGGGCGGCTGGTCACAGCTCGAACCCGGTGCGCGAGCCCTTTCGCCGCGGGCCCTCGAGGCGGTCCTGGGCAGCGGATTCGGTGGTCTGTCGAAGTCGCAGATCAACCGCTTCCTCGACGAGAGCACCGCGTCGGTGAGCGCGGTCATCGGTGAGCGGGTGGAGGGCTTCAACGGAGCTTCGAACACCGAGGATCTCGAGACGGCCTTCCAGATGATGCACCTGCTGGTCACCGCTCCGGGCGTGGACGAACTCGCCCTCCGCCAAGCGGTGAACGGGGCCACGATCCGCGCGTCTCTCGCCGAGGTCAACCCCGCCTGGCAGGCATGGGTGGCCTACAACGAGGCCCGCTTCGGCCTCGAGTGGCACCGACCCGTGGCGACCAGCGAGCAGATCGCTTCGATGAGTGCCGAGTCGTTGCTCGACATGTACGAGCGCCGATTCGGTGATGTCGACGACATGGTGCTGTCGGTGGTAGGTGACGTAGACGCCGAGGTTGTCGAGTGGCTGGCCCGCCACTACGTCGGCACGCTCCCCGCGGGCGAAGCCGACACCTTCGTCGATCGCCACCGGCCCTTCCCCGGGGGCCTGACCCGGCGCGAGATACCGGTCGGCGCCGAGATGAGCGCGGTGCTGCAAATCTCCCACGAGGCCGAATTCCCGGTGACCCCGTCCGTCAGGGTCAACGCCCACATGCTCAGGATTATCCTCGATGAACGGCTCTTCCAGCAGGTTAGGGAGCAGTTGGGTGCTTCCTACGTGGTGTACTCCACGATCACTCCCGCCTACACGCCGAAGCACAGGGTGTACTCGGACATAGCGCTCACGGTCGACGGTGCCGGTCTCGAGGACGCCTATACCACGGTCCTGTCGATCCTGGAAGACCTTGTTACCAACGGACCGACGATGGAGGAACTCCAGCAGGCGAGAGCCGTGGCGGCGGCCGACTACGACAAGGTGAGCAACGACTCTCTGCTCAGCGTGCTGACGGACCGTGTGTATACCAGCGATGACAACCTGCTTACCGCAGAACGTTCAGTTGAGGAAGTCGGGAAGGTCACCATCGCTACCCTGCATGCGCTCGCCGCCGATCTCTACGACACGGAGAGCAGCATCGAGATCGTCCGGGTTCCGGCCTCGTCGGAGGAGAGCGACTACTAACAGACAAACCCGGCTCGGGTATCGCCACGAGTTATGACATACTTGACTCTGCCTGATAGGCTCGAGATAAGTATGCCATAACCGTCCTCCGATGCGCTGAGGTGGTGTGTGCTCTCGTCTCAACAGGCGAGGACTCTGCGAGGGTCCTCTTCCAATGGTCGGCTCCGGACACGGGGCTATGGCATAATTGTCGGCATAGTTACCCTGGCAGACAAGAATGTCATATCCACTCTTCCACCCCAAGAACCGGGATCCACGGCCTCAGACGTTGACGACGGAGGACTTCGTGGAGAAATTCCCCGCCGAGAGTGGCTGTTTGGAATTCAAGAGAAGCGTCTCCGACAAGAGGATTCCGGACACCGTTGTTGCCTTCTCGAACACGCAGGGCGGCGTCATTCTCATCGGCGTTGAAGACACCGGTCAGGTGAAAGGAGCGCCCTGGAGCGGTAGGAGCGAGAAGAAGCTACACGAGTTGCTGGGCAGCATCAACGATCCCGGGCGCTACGAAATCCATCGCCTGACCGTCGAAGACCGGACGGTGGTTGCCGTCGCCGTTGCAAGCCGCACCGAAGGGTTCGCCCAGACGAGCAACGGACGCTTGCTGGTGCGACGGGGAGCGTCGAACCGGGCCATGGTCGGCGCCGAACTCTCCCGGTTCGTTGCCGACCGTGCTCTCCGCCACTTCGAGACAACCGCCACGGAGGTGGACCTCGCCGAGGCCGACCCCGATCTACTGGCCGAGATGGCGGAGGTGTGGTCATGGAGTCCCGGAGGGGTTCCGGATCGTCTTGAGGAGCATGGCTTCCTCGAGAGGACCGGTGCGGCGTCGAAGTTGACGGTGGCCGGGGTTCTCTACCTGGTGCCGGAACCTCACCGCACACTGGGCAAGACGTTCGTAGAGGTGTTCCGGTATCGCGGTGAGGGGAACATCGACGATCGTCGGGAGGAGGTAGTCGGCCCCCTACCTGCCCAAGTCAAGAGGGCGACCGCTCTCGTGCTCGATGAGATCGGTTACGAACTCGTTGTGATAGGGGTCACCAGATACGAGCTACCTCGCTTGCCGGAGGTCGTGCTACGAGAGGCGATCGCCAACGCCGTGGCACACCGGTCGTACGAGGCGAGCGGCGCGGCCATCCGGGTGGAGATCCGCCCGGACCGGGTCACCGTGATCTCACCGGGTGGACTACCCGAACCAGTCACGATCAACAACATCCGTGAGCAGAGCTCGGCCCGTAACCTCGTAGTCATCAATGCCCTCCGCCGGTACCGCCTTGCCGAAGACGCCGGACGGGGCGTCGACATCATGCAGGACGAGATGGCGTCCAATCTGCTCGCACCGCCGGAGTTCGACGAGGACGGGTCGTATGTGCGGGTGACGTTGCCGCTCACCGGCGTTGTGACACCCGAGGAACGGGTTTGGGTCAACGAACTCGAGCGAAGGGGCTCCATCGGTTCGATGGATCGGCTGTTGCTGGTGTTCGCGGCCCGCGGTGAGGTGTTGACCAACAGGCGGGCAAGGAGAATCCTCGGAGTCGACAACCACCAGGCCAGACGGGCTCTGCAGCGGCTCAGAGACCAGGGATTGCTCTTCCAGCGCGGTGAACGCGGGGGAGTCGAATATCTCATCGAAGGGGGTCTCAAGCCCCCTGCAGGATTGTCGAGGCGGTCGATCCTGGATGTGCAGCTCCTGGGGGAGATCAACCGATTACCAGGAGTAGCCGGGGGAGTCCGTCTTTCGGACGAGCAGATCGACGACATGGTTCTTGGTATGGCCAGGGAGGGGCCGGTCACCAACACGATGGTGCGTGAACGGACGGGTCTCGACCGGATCCAGGCGCTGGCGGTGCTTGCCCACCTGGTGGATGCCGGGCGCCTCGAGCGCCGTGGACAGCGGCGCGGTACTCACTACGTGCTGTCCGGGTCACGGTGAAACCGAGCCTAACGATGGTGTCGCATTCCGCTCCGCCGGATCGTGAGCCTCCGGGGAGGCGTGGATGAGCGTTGACCGTTTCGACCTTTCGGGACGGCGGGTCATCGTGACGGGTGGGGCGCGAGGACTCGGTCTGGCTATGGGAATGGGGATGGCCCGAGCCGGGGCCGAAGTGTGGGCCCTGGACATCCTCGAGGAACGATTCGAGGAGGCACGAGCGGAGGTTGCCGATGCGGGTGTTGCCGTCGAGTTCGTCAAATGCGATGTGAGCCGTTCCGAACAGGTGGCGGAACTGGCCGCCCGATCCGACGACCGGACACCGCTGGTGCTCCTCAACAACGCCGGGATCGGGGAACGAACTCCCATGATGGACCTCTCCTACGAGGAGTGGTCGAGGGTCATGGACGTCACCTCCTACGGGGTTTTCGCCTGCGCCCGGGCGTTCGGCGCGGTCATGCTCAAGCAGGGCCGGGGATCGATAGTCAACATCGCGTCCGTGCACGGGTTCCTCGGCCCTGACAGCAGCCTGTACGCGTTCGGAGGTGATGGGCCATCGTCGCCTGCCTACTGTGCGGCCAAGGGAAGCGTGATCAGCCTCACCCGCTCGCTCGCGGCGGGCTGGGCAGCCCAAGGGGTGCGGGTCAACTCCATATCGCCCGGGATGTTCATCACCGACCAGACCGCCGGAGCCTTCGACGAAGCGGGAAAGGCAGCCGTTCTTCGGCGGACACCGATGGCCCGGTTCGGCCGGCCCGACGACCTGGTCGGAGCCGCCATCTTCCTCGCCTCCGACGCTTCCTCGTTCGTGACCGGCCACAACCTGGTCGTCGACGGCGGCTGGTCCATCTGGTAGCCCACCGGCCGCTGTCATATAGTGCAACCATGACGGCAGGCGAATGAACCAGGAGACGATCCGGGGCCTGTTCCCCGTACTAGCCGAGCGGGCCTACCTGTTCAGCGGTGGTCTGGCACCCGCCTCGATCCCGACCCGCGACGCGATCGCCCGGTTCACCGACGAGATCACCTTCGATCCGAACGACCGCTACGACAGGCTCGACGAGGACTACCGTCGGGCGCAGGACCTGTTCGCCGCCCTTATCGGGGCAGATCCTGACGAGATCCTCATCACCGATTCCACCGGGGCAGGTTCCAACCTGGCGGTGGAGCTACTCGACGGGTTCCCGGGCTCCAACGTGGTGTTCGACACCCTCACCTATCCCTCCTCGGTGTATCCGTGGAGGCTGGCTGGTCGGGACATCGAGTGCCGCTTCGTGGCACCACGGGACGGAGCGGTCCACATGGACGACCTGGCCGAAGCAGTGGACGACGAGACCATCGCCCTGAGCGTCTCCCACGTTTGCCACATGACGGGGTTCCGCCACGACCTCGACGCCCTCGGGACGCTGGCAGCCGAGCACGATGCGGCTCTGGTGGTGGACGCCATGCAGTCTGCGGGGGTGGTGCAGATCGACGTACACCGGTCGGGAGTCCACTTCCTCGCCTGCGGCGCAATGAAATGGCTGCTCGGATCGGCCGGGGTCGGATTCCTTTACGTCGACCGGCGTTACCTTGACCGCCTGCCTCCCCGGGCGGGGCTCTCGGGGTTCGCGTACGACTACCCGTCCTGGCCCGAAGGGGATCTGATCCCCAAGCCGGGGGCCGACCGGCTCCGCTTGGGCGCTCCTCCCATGATCGGCCTGGCCGCCACCGTCCCCGGACTCGAGATCCTTGCGGATGCCGGAATGGAGCAGGTCGAGAACTACGTTCTGGACCTGGCCGGCTACTGCATAGAAGCCTTGCGGTCCCGGGGACTCGACCTGTTCACGCTGCCCGACCCGGACCGTCGGGCGGGGATAGTCGCCACCCGGATGGAAGAACCGGGGAGAGTCTGCGACCTGATGCGGGAGAGGGGTGTCGACGGCTGGCATTACGCGGACATGCTGCGGGTGGATCCCCACGTGTTCAACAACCGGGCCGACATCGAGCGGTTCCTGGCCGTGATCGACGAGGTGTCGAACCGTTGAAGCGATCCCAGCCGGGCCGGGGAGTCGAGGAGAGCATGGGATTCCGGAGTAGGGTGCGATCTGGTGGTTCCGCCTAAGCGACGGTCGGATATCGGCGGCCGATCTCTACCTACTTGCCGGACGTCCCTCCCAGACCATGGTGAGCCTCTCCTTCTGTCACTAAGGACGGCCTGATCGGCGGTTTCCTCGAATACGCCAAGTGTTGGTTCAGCCAATCAGGGCTAAGCAGATGTCCTAGTGTCCCGAGTCTCTAGTTCGGTGGTGTTTGGAAGACGTGCAGTCATGCGACGGGTTGGTTGTGTCACAGGCCTGTTGCATGCTTGTAGGTAACCGCAAAGCGCCAACGGTCCGCTTTCGGTACCGATCGGACCGTGATTTGGTTCATGTTGTCGACCCAGCCCCTCGTGGAGGGTGCGGCGGGACGCGTTCGACGCCGAGG
>JAPOQZ010000023.1 GCA_026710435.1 bacterium
AACCGGCCCGCACAGGGGATAGAAGGTCGCGTCCGTGACCCTCGGAGGTGGCGGCGGGGGTAGGAGCCCAAGGAAAGAGGCACCTTCCGGTGATTTTCGCGTTCTCGGGGTTCGGTGGGGTGGAGGTGTAGCCCGCTCTTCTGTGACGAACTTCCGACTCGGGACACTAGCGACGCTGGATGATTCGTACGCGCAACGGCGCATCGAACGGCCGAGGTGCAATTGCGTCTCGCCCAACTCCGCCTCGAGGCACTGCAGGCCACCCCCGCAGGGTCCGAAGTCGCCGGCGCGAGGCAGTCGATCGAGTCTGCGGAGTCACAGGTGACTCCAGCAGCAGGCGCCGCAGCCTGGCTTCCGGTTCTTCCCAGGTAGCCCTCGTTCGCGTGGGTCTGCGGCATCGCATCATGCACCTTCTCACCTAACTGGTCGAGGATCAGCGGCTGACCGTTGTGTTGGTGACACACGAGGCGGAGGTCGCCGCGTACGCCCGGCGCACCATCCGCATGCGCGACGGGAAGATCATCGAGGACAGCGGTGCGAGCTGGGCGCCTGCGGTCCCGGTGCCGGCAGGAGCGTCGGAGCGTTGAGCCTGCTCGACGCATTTCGCATCACCCTGCGAGCGATTCTGGCCAACCGGCTGCGAAGTGCGCTGACCTCGCTCGGGGTTGTCATAGAGGTCAGTTCGGTAATCGCGCTGGTGGCGGTAGCACAAGGTACGCAGCAGGGCGTCACCGACCGTATCCGCGGGTTCGGCACGGGCCTGATCTTCATCCCGCTGAAGAGCATCGCCGGTATCTCGCTTCTGGTCGGCGGGATCGGAGTGATGAACATCATGCTTGTCTCCGTCACCGAGCGGGCTCGCGAGATCGGCATCCGTCGAGTAGTGGGCGCCACGTCGCGCGACATCGTGAAGCGGTTCGTGATCGAGGCACTGACGTTGAGCCTCTTCGGTGGCCTGGTCGGCGGCCAGGAGTTGACGGTGCTGATCCAACCGTGGAGTATCGCCGCGGCCTTCCTCGTCGCCGCGGGCGCGGGGTTGGCCAGCGGAAGCTACCCGGCCTACCGCGCCGGCACCGTAGACCTCATCGCCGCACTCCGGAACGAGTAGACCGAGCGAGATGTCCGAGGTTTGACCTCGCTGCGATGTTCGCCGATGCCTCGCCGACCCGCGAACGGTGGCCTCGTCCGGCACGTTGTCCGGCAACGGGGTGACGAGCCATGCGGATTATGAGTATCGCGGTCGGTGCCAAGCAACCCGGCCGGTACAATCGGATGTGTGATCGTGTACCTGTTGAGCTTGGCCGGAGGGAAAGACCGCTTGTGGACAAGGATACGACGGGTTTCTCCCGTTGTGCCGACGGATCGCGACGTCTCCGGTCGAAGGCGCCGCCGCTTGCTGGTAAGGCGATAGGTGCACGGGAAGATCGTCGGGTTCGAGGCCTTCGACATCAGGTTCCCCACGTCTCAGCAACTCGACGGTTCGGACGCAGTCCATGCCGATCCTGACTACTCAGCCGCGTATGTAGTCCTCCGTACCGAGGCTGGCGATGAGGGCCACGGGTTTTGCTTCACTCTGGGCAGGGGAAACGAGATTGAGGTGGCTGCAATCGAGGCGCTTGGCCGGATGGTGGCCGGTCTGGACATCGGCGACATCGTACGTGACTCGCGGGGCTTCTACCGGCTGCTCACCCAGGATTCCCAGATGCGCTGGCTGGGGCCTGAGAAGGGCGTTGTCCACATGGCTGCGGCGGCTGTGATCAACGCAGTCTGGGACATGGTGAGCAAACTCGCCGGCAAGCCTCTCTGGAAATACCTGGCCGATCTCCCGCCACAGGAGTTGGCTGCCATGGCTGATTTCCAGTACCTGTCGGACGCCTTGACGGAGGATGAGGCAGTCGAGATGCTGCGCCGCGCGGAAGGGGGCAAGGCAGACAGAGAGTCCTGGCTGCTGGAACACGGAATTCCGGCATACGCTACCAGTCCGGGCTGGCTGGGCTACTCGGACGAGAAGCTGGTTCGGCTCTGCGGCGAAGCCGTCGACGACGGTTACAACCTCATCAAGCTCAAAGTGGGCGGCTCCGTCGCGGACGATCAACGCCGCCTGGCTCTGGCACGTGATGCAGTCGGACCGGACACTCGGATCGCCATAGACGCCAACCAGAAGTGGGATGTCGGGGAGGCCATCGATTGGATGGCTGCCCTGGCGCATCATGCTCCCTACTGGATCGAGGAACCGACCAGCCCGGACGACGTACTGGGCCATGCCGCCATCCGGAGGGCGGTCGCGCCCGTCAGGGTCGCTACCGGTGAGGCTGTTCAGAACCGGGTCATGTTCAAGCAGTTCCTGCAAGCGGACGCAATCGACATCATGCAGATCGACGCCACCAGAGCCGGTGGGGTGAACGAGAACATCGCCAATCTCCTACTGGCGGCCAAGTTCGGAGTGCCCGTAGTTCCCCACGCGGGTGGTGTGGGCTTGTGCGAAGTGGTCCAGCATCTGGCGATGGTGGACCTCGTCGCCATCGCGGGCGATATCGGCGAACGATCGATAGAGTACGTCGACCATCTGCATGAACACTTCGTGGATCCGGTAAGGGTCGTTGACGGCTCCTACCGGGCCCCGCGGCGCCCGGGATTCAGCTCCGAGATCCGGCCCGGATCGATCGAGGAGTACCGGTATCCGACCGGATCGGCATGGCGCCGGCTAGCCGGGGGAGCGGTTGATCAAGCGTGAAGAAGACCGGGCCACCGGGCCACGGTCCAGGAGGGTGCAGAACAACGACGATTGCTCGGGCCCGCCGCCCGCCGACCCAGGAATCATGTCAGCGATTGGCAGGCCGCTGGTCGTACGGGTGAGGGGACTGGAACGCCGGACTTCATCGTACGAGCCCGGCGCTCCAATCGACAACTAGGCGGGCGACAAGCGCCTGTTGTTGTCTATCCGTCCTCTTCGGGTTCTATCGGCGCGCCCACCGGGATCACCAGTTCCGGGGAATCGTTGCTGCCCAGCACCCAAACGGTGTTGTTGCTCTGGGACAGGAACTCGACCTTCCGGTACTCCAGCAGTGTTGGGGTCAGGCTCTCGTCGACCAGCCGGTTGGCCTCGGCGATGCCTTTCGCCCGTTCGATCTCGGCGTTGGCGACACCCTCCGCGGCGATACGCGCCGTTTCAGCGTCGATAGCCGCCTGATCCCGCCGGAACTCCGCTTCCCGCGCTGCCTGCTCGGCCGCTGCCTTACGGTCAATAGCCGCCATGACCTCGGGCGATGCCGACATCTCGCGTATCTGTACATCTCTGACGATCACGAACGGGAACACGGCTTCTGCTATGGCTTGCGCCGAGCAGTCACCGATCTGTTCACGGCCGATAGTCCGGGCTTCCTCGAAGTTGAACCTGGCGAGGCAGACACGGATAGCGTCGCGGCTCACGGGTCTCAGCAACACGGCACGAACCTGATCGAGGGTCCGGTACTCACGGTAGGTGCCGATCGGTGCCGTCCCTTCCAGGTTGAGACTCCACAGCACCGAGGCGTCCACGTCCACGTCAAGGTTATCGGTAGTCTGGGCAACGACCGCGTCAGGTCCGCCGCGCTCGCCTTCGTCCACGGTGTTGCTGTAGGTGGACTCCTGCTGCAAGCCGGGTATCTCGACTACGCCGGCCAGCGGATTCTTGATGCTGAGGCCCTCCCCGAACACCCTTGTGGGCTTGCCGAACAGGACTTCCACACCCGCATGGTTGGCCGGAACGATGGTGATCAGGGACGTTATTGCCAGACCGACGGCGGCGGTGCCGGCGACCGCCGCCGCGACACCGAGGAATACCGCGGTTCCCGCCAGGTCCCGCTGCCGGTAGCTGTCGGTCACCTTCTTCGCTCGGTTCTTGGTCCTGAACCAAGCGAGAAGCAATACGACCCCGATCACTGCGGCTACGACCGCGAGGATCGCTATGAACATAGGTTGGTTTCCTTTCTGTAGCCCCCGGGCCCTTTCGTCACCATTGTTGCACCGTGTTGAATCGGCTAGGAAGACGACCGGCTAGGCACCATCGGCAGGCGATCGGGGGCATGCTGCTGCCGGCGGTCCGTTGTTGAGCCTTGGTCACTGATGACCAGTCCCCGGTGGAGGAACCCTCTCTTGTTCCAGTATGGGTTCCAGCTTGTCCAGCAGTTCCTTGATGTCCGCGAGGCCTCCGGCTACGTAGTCGGTGCTGCCCCAGTTCTCGTAGAAGTTCTGATGGAGCCCGTTGGCGATACCGAACCGGTTGCGGATGCCGTCGTCGCCGGTTTCCTTGACCAGCCGGTCGATGACTCTGTAGAGGGCGGCGTGGCTGTCGTGTTTCCAGCCGCGGTTGGAGGCGATGGCTTTGATCATCTGTGCGGCTGCGCCCCAGCCCTTTTCCGATGCCTGCCGGGAGTCGCCTGTGGACAGGTCCGCGAAGCCTTGGGTCAGCAACTGCCGGGCGGCTTCGTGGTATGTCGGCGTCTGCACGGTACCTTCCTCATGGCGTCGTGTCGTGATCGAGCAGCCGTTCCAGCTTGTTGAGCAGTTTCCGTACGTCGGCCAGTCCTCCTGCCACGTAGTCGGTGCTGCCCCAGTTCTCGTAGAAGTTCTGGTGTAGGGCGTTGGCGGTACTGAACCCGACGCGGATGGTGTCGTCGCCGGTTTCCTTGACCAGCCGGTCGATGACTTTGTAGAGGGCGGCGTGGCTGTCGTGT
>JAPOQZ010000022.1 GCA_026710435.1 bacterium
TACGCCGCAACACCGACCGACGCATCCAACACCGGCTAGCACAACTCTGCCTCGCCATCGTCCTGATCATCACCGTCAAACTCATCAACTGGAGAAACCGCTGGAACCCCACCAACTAGGACCTACCCGCGGACGCTCTTAAAGGACACGGCGGCCTCTTCTCGAGATCGCCCTCTCGAGTGGAGTTCCATTCTTGTGGTGTACGCGGAAGTGCCGTCTACGTCGAAGGAGTTAACGGCGATGAGGTCGATCATCAACTTGTCGGTGACGTGTTCCAGGTAGGCGACCAGTGTCATCAACTCCGCAGGCACGTTGTCGAGTACGAAACACGAGCCGGAACCTGCCCTCTCGCAGATGCTCATCGAGAGATGTTGTGAACTCCTCCGCGTCGAGCGCCTCCTCCTGGACCGATCTCACTGCAACCACGAGGGTCTCGTAGCCGCGTCGCCGCAGGTCCGTTCCGAAACGGTCCTCCAGTTGTTCCCGGGTCGTGCCGTGGAGGCTCGCGGCGTAGGCGAGGATCTGTCTAACGACAGCGCGCCGGGCCTCGTTGTTCTGTGCCAGCTTGATCTCGATGATGACCGGTCGGCCTGACGTTTCCACCCCCAAGAGGTCCGCGTAGCCCGATCCCATCGGCACTTCCCTGCCTAGGACCAGAAGCGGTGGAGCGTCGGCCAGCGGAAGCATCTCGGGGGTTTCTCGATCAGGCTATGTAGCGTCGCCTCGTCGGGAAATCCCTAGGGCCGGCTGAGTTGCCAGCCTTCATCATTTCTTCTCCAGATTCCCGAGACAGTCACTATCCGTCCTGGTTCATTCAGTCCAAGCCAGCGGACAAGAGGCGAGATCGACCAACCCGCCTCCAAGGCTGTGTACTTCCTCATGAGTCGGCATTGGTGGGCGGTTAGCGGCTGGCGGGCTCCGCGGGTTGGAAGGCGAGGCAGGCGAGGAAGTCGTCCATGCGCTCGTGGAAATGGGTTCGACCTGCCGCGAAGTCGCCGGTCGGATCCGGGTTCTTCCCAGTGGCCGCGTCTATGTCAGCCAGCGTCAGGGTCTTGTCGGCGGTGTCGGTCGCAGGAACAGAGGTCACAGCCACTCCTCTCAAAGTTGTGTCCTCCGTACTTGGTAAGCCTACTTCACATGGTTGCAAGTATCTGGCCATCCGACTGCCGATTAGTAGGCATATGGGATGCCGTTAAAGTGGTATATCACTTTAGGCTGGCCTACGGTAGAGCGTCGGCGGCGGGCAACGGACGACCGGAGATGGAACGCCGGGCGGTCGCTCCATACCTTGACGCGCTGGAGCGTCGGTTCGTGGTCGAGAAAGTCCCCGCCTGGAGGCCGCACCTCGCATCCTGCGCTCAGGCGCGAAAGGCGCCCAAGCTCCACCTCGCAGATCCCTCGCTCACGGTCGCGGCACTCGAGACAGGGGTGGACGCCCTGATGCGAGACCTGCGCTTCGCTGGGCGCCTGTTCGAATCCATGGTGACGCGAGACATGCAGGTGTACGCCGGCGCCAACCGGGCCAACGTCTCTCACTATCGCGACAGCCAGGACTTGAAGGTGGACCTGGTGATAACCAAACCGGACGGCCGCTGGGCGGCGGTGGAAGTCAAGCTGGGCGGTCGCGACGCCATCGACAAGGCAGCGGCGGCCCTTCACCGGCTCCGGGCCAGAGTTGACAGCGCATCCCAGGGCACCCCGTCCCGGCTGATCGTGGTCACCGCCACCGGCTACGCATTCGAGCGTCCCGACGGTGTATGCGTGGTCCCCATCACCACCCTGGGTCCATGAGTCCGGGGTCGGGGTAACGCCAGGACTCGTTGAACATGGCCCACCTGATCATGGTGTCCCGCTAATCCACAGTACCCCAGTCCGGATAGGGCTAATGCGGACCACTTATGCATAATGCGGACGAGTAGTGCGTAGTGCGGACCATTAGTGTGGCCTCATAGTGTAGAGTCGGCGCAGAATCCGGCTGGTGCCACATGATCTCGGGCAATCCATCCCCCACCAATCCCTTCACGCCGGACTTCGGAACACGCCCGGCCCATCTGGCGAGCGGTCGGGCGCTCATCCACGAGGCGATACGATCACTGGCCTCCGGACCCCGGGACAGCGGGTACACCAGGCTGATTCTGGGCCACCGCGGATCGGGCAAGACAACGATTCTCGCCGAGATCAGAGAACTGGCGAGGGCTTCGGGAATGCTCGCGCTCAGCGCCGATGCCGCAACTTCCGGGCTACCCGCTCGCTTGACGTCAGCCATCGACCGCGCCCGCGAGCCCGGTCGGCATACCAGGTCCCCTTCTCCGTGGACTGAACGGCGGCTGAGGCTATCTGGTTTTCAGCTCGGCCCGTTCGGCGCCAACTGGGAAGAGCTACCGCCGACCCAACAGCAATGGAGTCTCGGCCGCCGCTTGGAAGCCTTGGCGGAGTGGGCGTCGGAGCAGGGCTCGGCCGTACTGCTCACAGTGGACGAGATGCACGCCGTCGACCGTGAGGAGGCGCGCCGCTTGGCGGCCGACATCCAGAGCATCACCAAGATCGACGGTTTGCCCCTGGCGTTGGTAGGCGCGGGACTGCCCGAGATGGCTGACACCGTTCTGGCCGACCGGAAGATGACCTTTTTCCACCGCTGCCACAGGGACCGAATGCCCCATACCGGCTACGACGGTGCGTGGAGGTGTCTGAGGCTGACCGCCGAGGACGCGGGCGGATCGGTAGAAGCCGAAGCTCTCGACCTCATGGCTTCCGCCGCGTCGGGTGCTGTCCCCTTCAAACTCCAGAGCATCGGCTACCACGCCTGGGCGCTGTCGGGAGCGCCAGAGCGGGACATCGATCTCATGGCCGCCCGCGCCGCGGTCGGGCGAGCCGAAGCCGACATGTCCGAGAAGGTCCTCGAACCCATGTGGGGCGATCTGAGCGACCTCGACCGCACGTATCTGGGCGCCCTGAGCTCCGCCGGCGGCGCGGCCACCCCCGCACAGCTAGCAGCCCTGATTCCCGACACCGCCGTCCGAAGCCTGGCGCGAACGGAGCAACGACTCGCCGGGGCAGGCCACATCACTCGTTCCCCCGACGGGGTCGTCAGCCTCACCGGTGCCTTGGACCGCTCGTTCATTCAAGCCGCGACAGATCTTGAAGCCCTCTACCGGACAGGCACCCCACTCGCCCCGCCCGCTAGGAGAAGATGCAACGCCGATATGCCCAGAGCTCGGGCCAGATGTGCGCTAACCCTCGGACACACAGGTGGCCACCGGTCGCGAGCCTGACCATCCTGCGTACGCAATGATGTCCTAGCCGTCATATGTCCTTGTCCCAGCGACGGTGTCGGAGGAGGCAGGGCGCGGTAACGCGTGCAGCCTGCCGAGGTTCAGCAGTCCTACCCACTACCCCACCGTTGCCGAGGGTCGTGTTCGATTTGCGAGGTGCAACACTGCACCTCTACCTCCCATAGACCGGTACCGATCTATGGGAGGGTGCTGAGCAATCCACCAGCGGCCTGCCAATCGCCGACATGCTGCCTGGGTCGGCGGGCGGCAGGCCCGAGCAATCGTCAATGTTCAGCACCCTCCTAGGCGCGTCGCCTGTGGTTGGAGCGTGCTACTAACGGCTGGCCGCGTGTTCGTAGGCTGCGCTCAGTGCATCGAGCAACTCCTCGCTGGTATTCCGGGTCGTACTTCCTTGACCGACCCGGGTTCCGGCCAGTTCCTCGATCCGATCGATGAAGTCAGGAGCCTTCTTCTTGAAGACGCTGCGCCAGAACTGGATGTAGGCTCCTCTGTCGTTCCAGATCGTGATTAGACCCACATTCTCGACCACCAGTCGTGGCAGAAGGGTGAACCGCTTGGCTCCCTTGCCCTCGTAGGTCGAGAGCTTCACGAATCCACGCTTCTCGATGCTGCGAGCCCACTCGAGGAGACGGTGCAATGATTCGTGACCCTCAGGCAGCGAATGGGCGATACTCTCCTCGAACCTCTCGCTCCCTGGATAGAGGGTTCCGGACTCCCCTCGGCGTTTGCCTTTCCCTGTTGCCTCTTGCTGGGGATCCAGCAGCCATGTACGAGCAAGGTACTCGCGATCGCCGTCCTGGAAGTGGCGAAAGAAGACGGCGTTGATGGGGACGCCGTAGGACTCTGAGAGGAACTCGACAATCCGACCAGATGTCGGGTCGAGTTCGGACGCGATGATGGTGAATTGCTGATCGGCATTGACGACGTCCGGCAATGAGGTTGCGAATCGCCCAGCGAACGCCCCAGCGAGGTCTGTGTCGTCGTCATGGTGGTCGAGGTAGATCTGCTCCAGGTCATCGAAGCCAAGGCTCTGCACCCAAGACCCGTAGTCGAGCGTCTGGGCAACTACGTCTCGAGGAGTCCGATCACGCTTGACCTCGAGAACATGGACGCGACCGTCGGCATCGAGCGCCAGGAGGTCGATGTATCCGCCGTACCCCGTCCTTACCTGCCTTCCGATGACGAGCAGGTCCATACCACTCATGCCGGGGTCTTCGGCGAGCATGTCCTCAAGACGCTCCTCCAGATCGAGCGGGAGCAGTGCCAACCGGCGAGGTCCGGCTTCGGTCATCCGCCAGATCGCCATCTCTACAGCCATTCGAGTCCTCTCTACGGTGGAGATCCATGATGCCACTGGGGGTGTGACATTCGCCCATGGCGGCCGGACTCCTAGCGGAAGCCGGTGGCCTCGACGTGCACCGTCACGATGTCCACGCCGTAGTACTTCTGGTGGCGCACCGCTGACGCGTGGTAGCGAAGCAGTCGCAGTGAGAGATCATCGGCCGATGGTGTGGTGACCTCGTCCGCTAGGAACGCCAGTTGATCCTCGATGTTCTCTTGGCGTGTGGTGGCAACGAACTCCAGTTCCATTGTCTTGCCCTGTGGTCGCGCCGTGATGGTCAGGCGTGGCTTCCCCGAGTCTTCAGCCCCGTCCTCCTGCGCCAACAGGCTGGCAAGTGTCTCTTCGCCGGCGGACCGCAGCCGAAGCGTGGAGGCGTCGTTCCATCCGAGCCTGGTTCCCAGTCGAGCGAGGAACTCGTCGATCATCGGGATTGAGGCTAGGTCAAGCGTGACCTCTAGACGGGAGCGGCGGGTGCTCATCGATTCGACCAGCAGCGTCATGGCGATGGCGACAATGGCGGCGATGGTGACGCCGTTCCCGAGCAACTCGCCGTACTCTTCGCCAAAGAGATCTTGCATAAGGGGATGCCCGTGCAACCCCAAGCCCAACCCGCAGGCGAGCGCGACCGCCAGCATGCGCCCGGAGTCCAAGCCGTCGCGCAACACCGTCCGACATCCGCTGACGAATAGCATGCCCATGGCGAGCATCAGGTAGGCGCCCAACACCGGTCCGGGAATCGTCAACAGCACCGCGGTGAACTTCGAGAACAAGGCCAGTGAGACGGTGGCGACGGCCACGCCCACTCCCACTCGGCGGGCGGCGACGCCGGTGAGGTTGATCAGCGAGAGGCTGTATGAGGAATTGACCAGCGTCGGCAGCGTGCCGGCTAAGCCGGAGGCCAACATGCCGATGCCGTTGACGCCGACCATGCCCTGGATCCGACGGAACTCGATTGCCCGCGGCTGTCGACGGGACCCCTGCTGGATCGCCACACCATCGCTGATCGTCTTGAGCCCGAGCACCAGGGTGAGAACGGCAAAGGAAGGCAAGAGCACCCAGAATTCCTCGCTCGGTATGAGGTCGACGCTCAGGTTTGGCACCTCGGGGATGCCGAACCATCTGGCGTCAGCTATCCGGCTCCCTTCGAGCACGCCGAATGCCGCCGCAACCGCGCAACCGACCAGGATGCTTATGAACGGTGCGACCATGCGCCAACGTCCGGCGACCCGCAGCGCCACGATCACCGAGACCACCAGCGTCGCTCCGGCGATCACCGGGCCGGCCGATGTTGGGGCACCCTCGGGCAAGTCGTTGACTCTGTTGAACGCGATGGGCAGCACGCTGACGGCGATCAGCATCGTCACCGTGCCCGAGACAGTCGGCGTGACGATCCGCCTCAACGCCGACAGCCACCAGGCCAGCGCGATCTGAACGAAGCTGCAAACAATCATCAGGGTTGCAAAGGTCGCCAGCCCCGCCGACTGAACAGTCGTCACCATGATCGCGATGAACATCGCCGCCGGCCAGCAGAGCGCGATGTGGCCCGCGCCGAAACGCCGCAGCCGAAACGCCTGCACCGCGGTAATCGTGGCGCAGATCACCATGGCGGCGAAGACGCTCCAGGTCAGATGGCTGTCGTCGAGTCCCGACGAGCGGACCGCGATTGCTACGTTCAATACCGTCGGAGCGAGCATCAGCGCGGCCCCCTGGAATCCGACTAGCAGCGCGACCGGTGCAGGACAGGGCTCCTCGGGCTCATATCGGATGGGCTGTTCGGTGCGATCGGCGGTCACTGACCCTAGTCTCCCACAACAGGCTTTTTCCACGGTCGCATCCCAGCGTGCTTAGGGTCCCCGGGGTGCACAGTCACCGCGCAGGAATGCGAGATCGCGCCCGAGCGGGAGTGGTGCCAACTGACGCGGTCCGGCTTCGGTCCTCTGCCAGATTGCCGTCTCTACAGCCATTCGAGTCATCTCGCCGTTGGAGATCCAGCAGCAGGCCAAACTGTCGCCAGTGTGGTGCCAACCTGACGAGACACGGGCTGCGACAGTTCAAGAGCCGACTACGATGACCGGGGCTTTCCTGACCGGCAGTCGCGTCGGAGTAGCTACGTGTAGGAGCGCGCTCCGCCTGTCCTCTTGGGTGTTGTAGCCAACTGCGAAGGTGGGCGGCGCTGTGCGAGACTAGCCCTCCAGGTTTGGCCCGACGCTTCGTCGAGTCCGAAAGCGACGGAGCCCTCGGAACCCCACCCGCATACCACCCCTTGGATGTGACCCAATGGCTGAATCTCGAAATCTGGTCGCGCGTGCAGACCTCCGCAACGTGGCGATCATCGCTCATGTCGACCACGGCAAGACCACCCTCGTCGATGCGATGCTCTGGCAGTCCGGCGCTTTCCGGGCTAATGAGACGGTCGCCGAGCGAGTCATGGACTCGATGGATCTAGAGCGGGAGAAAGGCATCACGATCCTCGCCAAGAACACCGCGGTCCGCTATGTCCGGGACACCGGCGAGGAGATCAAGATCAACATCGTCGACACACCCGGGCACTCTGATTTCGGTGGTGAGGTGGAGCGGGCCCTGACGATGGTCGATGGA
>JAPOQZ010000021.1 GCA_026710435.1 bacterium
CACGGACGCGACCTTCTATCCCCTGTGCGGGCCGGTTCCGGACAGTATGAACCCTGCCACGGTCCGCTCGACGTCGGAAACGAACCGCCGGTGTATGCGGCTATCTACCATTGTATAACGAGCCTGTGACAAATAGAACGCTCTCTTAGCGTTGGTCGGTTCCGGTTCGGCTCATCAAGCCCGGAACGCAAGCGAAACAGAGATACAGGACACTAGGAAGGTGCTGAACAATGACGATTGCTCGGGCCTGCCGCCCGCCAGCCCAGGCATTTTGCCGGCGGTTGGCAGGCCGCTGGTGGATTGCTCAGCACCCTCCTAGAGCATAGTTTCTAGCTATACGATAACTATGCTCTAGAACCGCAGCAGAACCTAGTGTTGAGTTGTTCGGGAACATTGGTCCTGCTCTCCAGGCTGTTCAGGCTCTCTGCCATCCGTCCCAATGGGT
This sequence comes from bacterium, assembly GCA_026710435.1. Classification (GTDB taxonomy): domain Bacteria; phylum Actinomycetota; class Acidimicrobiia; order Spongiisociales; family Spongiisociaceae; genus JAPPFW01. The sequence goes on from JAPOQZ010000021.1 coordinate 446, forward strand.
GAACTCCTCGGCAGGGATCCTCGTTACGGGCTTGAAATCGTCGGCCGGGTATCCCATGGGGATCAGGGCGATGATCTGGGTCTCTTCGGGCATCCCCAGGGCGATCTTGGCGTCCTCCTCGAGGATGGTTATGGCTGTGGTGAGGCACGTTCCGATGCCGATGCTGCGGGCCGCCAGCATAAGGTTCTGGACGCAGGGCATGATCGACGTGTAGGTCGCCTCGACACGGGTAGCCTTGAGCACCCCGTAGCGGGGAAGGTTGTCCTTCTCCTTGTTCATCGCGACGATGATCAGCACCGGGCTGTCTTCGAGGTGGTCACGCAGGTATTGGGACTTTCTCATCATCGTCTTGAAGAAGGTGCGCTTGTCGGGTTCCCTGAAACCCTGGCGTCTCGGGTGATCGAGGAGGAACTGCAGACCCTCCCGGTAGATGTCGGCGATCTTCTTCTTGAGGTCCGCATCCTTGATGACGATGAACTCCCAGGGCTGGGCGTTGGTGCCGTTCGGGGCCCAGGTAGCCGCGGTCAGGATGGTGCGGATGTCATCGTCGGGCACCGGATCCGGCTTGAAGCGCTTGACGCTGCGCTGCGTCCGCATCAAATCCAACACGTCCATTCCCGTCTCCTCTCGATCACCGGCCCGCGGGGAGGCTACCCCAACAACCCGCCGGACCCCATCGTGCTCACGTCTCCAGCTGGGTCGGCTGGACCATCGGCGAAGCGATCCACATGGCGCCGGTCGTGCCGCCATCGTGGCCTGGACCGGCGTGATACCGGCGCACACGGGGGGCCATGTGTTTGGATCCGTCGTAGGATGAACATCACGACCCGGTAGGGGGTAGGCGGTAGCGAGGGGAGCAATCACAGGATGGCATCGAACCGGTTACGCATGGTGTGGCGATCTCTCTTGTTCCCGCTCCTTGCCTGCGTCCTCTTGGTGGGGTGCGGTGAGGGCGACGACGGATACGCGACTGCCGATACCTCGGACTCGGAGAGAGCCGCAATAGTCGTGCCCGAGCTCTCGGACGTTGCTCGCCGGGGCGGAGAGTTGTTCACCGCCAACTGTGCCGAGTGTCACGGTCCGACCGCTGGCGGATCGTCGGAGGGTCCACCGCTGGTGGACAGGATTTACGAGCCGGGTCATCACGCAGACTTCAGTTTCCACGTCGCGGTAAGCCAAGGATCGCCACAGCACCACTGGAGTTTCGGTGACATGGAACCCGTACCGGGCCTGTCACCCGAGGATGTTGACAGCATCGTCTGCTACGTGCGGGAACTCCAGTTCGCCAACGGGATCTTCTCCGACCGGGCTGCCCTCAGCGCCTGCCAGGGTTGAGGGCCTATTCGAAAGGAACCCAGCTCGGGTTGCCGAAGGCAGCTGGAGTCCGGTTGGTCGTCGGCATAACTTCCATCTTGAGGATTAACGCGACGGCACCGGGCCTCATCCGGTTCCGGTGTTTCCACTCGGTCATGCACCATCGGGCTTTCAGGCGTGTTTCCAGACACACCACGGCGGCATGCCAATATTCAACCACCTCGGCGCGACCGGGCCTGGCTTGGTGAAGGTCCCGTCGGGCCGAGGCGGGACTGTAGAGATGGCCGTAGTCCCTGGCCAGGAGCTCATACTCCTCACTCTGCTTGCCCAGTACAGACCCCCGCACAAAAAATCGGGGTCACCACCACGGCCACGGTGCGGCCACCCCAACCTGACCCGCACACGATCGAGCTACTCCGCCACCTCGAACAAGCCACCAACCGCGCGCCACCCTGAGAAGGCCGGGGGGCAAGGCGACAAGGGCTCCCCGATGTGCACAGAGTCAAAGTAGGACTCTCGATTTGTGCATTCTGGATGGAATCTTACCGAGGGGTCAGAGACATCGTTCCATGAAGGTCGCATCTCTGGGCGACATCAGGCAACGGCTGCTACAGCGGGACGGCTCCTGGCAGCCCGCTGGTGGATTGCTCAGCACCCTTCTAGTCGACGGTCCAGGTTCCCAGGCTGGTGAGCAGCTTGCCGAGATCGCCGTTGCCGCGGGCGGTCTGGGAGCGGACTACCGCCTCCTCGAGGGCGTCGTCGTAGACCGGCCGGTAGACGTCACGGAAGATGCCGAGCGGGGTCGGACCGTACGGACCGTGGGCCAGCCGGGACAGGGCGAAGGCTTGGGAGGCGTCCTCGGAGTGGGCGTCGTGCACGACTATCTCCGAGGGGTTGACCGAGGCCCGGTCGACGATCGCGGCCCGGCCACCGTCCCACACGACGACTTTCTCCTTGCTGGCGCCGAACACGATCGGCCGGCCGTGGACCAGGTCGATCCGGTTGACCTGCCGCTCCTTCTTGCCGGTCAACTGAATGAAGGCCTTGTCGTTGAACACGTTGCAGTTCTGGTAGATCTCGATCAGCGCCGAGCCGCGGTGCTCGTGGGCGGCCTTGAGAATCGCCGTGGTGTGCTTGCGGTCCATGTCAAGCGTGCGGGCCACGAACGTGGCCTCGGCGCCGAGGGCGAGGCTCACCGGGTTGAACGGGTAGTCGATCGAACCGGCCGGGGACGACTTGGTCGCTTTGCCAGGTTCGGAGGTCGGCGAGTACTGGCCTTTGGTGAGGCCGTAGATCTGGTTGTTGAACAGCAGGATGGTCATGTCGATGTTGCGCCGCAAGGCATGGATCAGGTGGTTGCCGCCTATCGAGAGAAGGTCTCCGTCCCCTCCGACCACCCACACCGACAATGCCGGGTTGGCTACGGCCACACCGCTGGCTATGGCCGGTGCCCGGCCGTGGATGGAGTGCATGCCGTAGGTGTTCATGTAGTAGGGGAACCGGGCCGCGCAGCCGATGCCGGAGACGAAAACCACGTTCTCCCGTTTTATGTCGAGCCCGGCGAAGAAGTTCTGAACCGCGGCGAGGATCGTGTAATCACCGCAGCCGGGACACCACCTAACTTCCTGGTCGGTCTGGAAGTCGACCCTTGTGTAGCTCATCTTCCTGTTATCTCCATGATCTTGTCGGCAATCTCACCCGATGTGAAGGGAACGCCTTCCACCTTGTTGTAGGAAACGACGGGCCGGACGAACTCGGCCTTGATCATCCGGGACAACTGCCCGTTGTTCATCTCGGGGATCAGCACCGTCTCGTAGCTGCTCAGTACGGTTTGCATGTTGGGGGCGAACGGGCTCAGGTAGCGGATCCGGGCGTAGGCGACCTTGGCGCCCTTCTTCCGAGCGTTCCCGACCCCGGCCTTCACCGCCGAGTAGGTGGAGCCCCAGCTGAGCACCAGCAGGTCCGCCCCGTCTGGATCGTCAACCTCGACCTCTGGGATGTCGTTGGCGATGTTCGCCACCTTCCATGCCCTTATGTCAGTCATCAACTGGTGGTTGTCAGAGTCGTAGGAGACGTTGCCCGTGGCCTCCTCCTTCTCCAGCCCGCCTATGCGGTGCTCGAGTCCAGGCATACCGGGAATTGCCCACGGGCGGGCCATGGTTTGCAGGTTCCGGAGGTAGGGCAGGAACTTGTCCCCCGCGTTGGGTCCGTTCGCGTAGGGCACCTCGAGCTTCGGCAGCGACTCGATGTCGGGCAGCCTCCACGGCTCGGAACCGGTGGCGATGTACCCGTCGGAGAGGAGAATCACCGGCGTCATGTACTTCAGGGCGATGCGGGCGGCTTCGATCGTCACCTCGAACGCGTCGGATGCGGACGAGGCGGCCACCACCGGGAGTGGCGATTCACCGTGGCGGCCCCAGACGGCCAGGAAGAGATCCGCCTGCTCGGGTTTGGTGGGAAGCCCGGTGGACGGCCCTCCCCTTTGCACATCCACGATGATCATCGGCAGTTCCGTGATCATCGCCAGGCTGATCGTCTCCCCCTTGAGGGAGAGGCCCGGCCCGCTCGTTCCGGTGACCGCAAGGCAGCCGGTGAAGGCGGCGCCGAGGGCCGCCCCGGCCGCGGCGATCTCGTCCTCGGCCTGGAAGGTCTTGACCCCGAAGTTCCGGCGGCGCACCAACTCGTGGAGGATCTCCGAAGCCGGTGTGATCGGATACGAGGCGTAGAACAACGGCAGCCCCGAGAGCTGCGACGCGGCTACCAGACCCCACGACAGCGCCGAGTTGCCGTTAACGTTGGTATAGGTTCCAGGGGGAAGCGCCGCCGGCCTCACCTCGATCTGGCGGGCAAAACTCTCGGTGGTGATGCCGTAGTTGTAGCCGGCCTTGAGGGCGGCCAGGTTGGCGTTCATCACCGGTTCGATACGGCCGAACTTCTTCTTCACCCATTCGGCCGTCACCTTCGTGTCGCGCCCGAACATCCACAGGAGCAGGCCCAAGGCCAGGAAGTTCTTCGAGCGGAGTACGGCCCGACCGCTCACTCCCGAACCCTTCACGGCCTCCTTGGTAAGGGTCTCCATCGGCACCCGGTGGACGTCGAAACCGGACAGGGTGTCGTCCTCGAGGGGGCTGATCTCGAATCCGGCCTTGTAGAGGTTGCGCTCGTCGAAGGCCTCCTCGTTGATGATCAGTATCCCGTCGTCTCGGAGGTCCTTCAAGTGGACCTTGAGGGCGGCCGGATTCATGGCCACCAGCACTCCGGGCCTGTCGCCCGGTGTCAGGATGTCCCAGTCGGCTATCTGGAGTTGGAACGACGAAACGCCGGGAAGGGTTCCGGCCGGAGCGCGGATCTCGGCCGGAAAGGTGGGGAGGGTGGCCAGGTCGTTCCCGAAGTTGGCCGCTGCGTCGGTGAACCGGTTGCCCGCCAACTGCATCCCGTCGCCCGAGTCGCCTGCGAAGCGGATCACCATCCGGTCCTGGTTGACGACCTGAAGGTCTCCGTTCGGCCCCCGGATCGCCAGGTCCGATCCTTCGGGGTTCCCTGCGTCGTACTCGCTGTCCACGGCCTTCACTCTCTCTCTAAGAAGTGCGAGCGCTCTCCGGGCCGTTTTTGGCGTGGTCGAGGAGTCCATCTGTCCGTCCCGAACCTCGGCGAGACGCCTATCCGGATTCTACCCCGCCGGTACTCCTTCCGGTATTCCAATCGGATCGGTCGGTTCCACAGGAGGCCTCGAGCCCACGATCCCGGATCGTTCCAGCTCCTCGCCCGCCCCGAGCAGCAGGTTCTCACCCCACCACGGTCCGACCAACTGCACTGATGGAGGGGGGATACCCTCGTCGAGCACGGGTAGGGATATCGCCGGGCAGCCCAGGACGTTAACGAGCGCGGTGTAGCCGCTCAGCGGCAGCCGGTAGAAGGTGGGGGTCCCGTCGATGTCGATGGTGTCGACGCCGATCCTCTTCCTGGGATGCCCGACGCTGGGTATCAGGATCAGGTGGTAGCGGGCGAACAGTTCCCTGGCCGCCTGCACCATGCCGGCCCGCCACCGGACCGCCTCCAGGTAGTCGGCGGCAGTGTTGTCCATGGCCTGTCCCAGGCGGTCGCGGAGATCGTCGCCGTACGGCTTGGTGGGGTCGGCGAACCATTCCCTGTGGACGGCGGCGGCCTCGGTGCCCACCAGGTTGAAGAGGATCGGGTCGGGCGCCAGGGCCGGGTCCGTGACCGGTTCGACGGTGACGCCGAGGTCCCGGAGGTGCCCGCAGAAACGATCGAACCTGCGCCGCGTCACCCCTGTGGTCTCCACGTGCTCCAGCCACGGAAGCGGGACCGCCACCCGCAGGTACTCCAGAGCTCGTACCTGCCGGGGAGGTCGGGCCACGGGCGCCGACCATGGGTCGCTCCGGTCGAACCCCTTCATCGCTTCGTAGAGCAATCGGGTGTCACCTGTTGTCAGGGCCAGTGGTCCCACCGTGTCGAGAGAACCTGCCAGGGGGAAGACGCCGGTGAGGGGAATCCGCCCGTGGGTAACCTTGAGGCCGACTATTCCGCACAGCGCCGCCGGCACGCGGACCGATCCGCCCGTGTCGGTGCCGATGGCGGCGGGCGACATCCCGGCGGCTACCGCCACCGCCGAACCGCCCGAGGAGCCACCGGGCGACAGGTCGGTGTCCCAGGGGTTGCGGACCGGGCCGAACCAGGGATTCTCCGAGGAGAACCCGAACGCGAACTCGTGCAGCCCGGTCCGACCCATGATGATCGCGCCGGCCGCCTCCAAACGGTCGACGACCGTGGCCGAGACGGCCGGCCGGTGGCGGTAGAACGCGGAGCCGGCTGTGTTGACGTGTCCGGCGTGGTCGATGAGGTCTTTGAGAGCGATGGGAACGCCGGCCAGGGGACCGGTCCGGGTGCCCCCGTCGATCAGGGAGGCCTGCCGCAAGGCGCCGTCCCGGTCGATCTCGGTGAAGGCGTTGAGGTCCGGATTCCGGACTCGGGCGACCTCCAGGTACTCCTCGACCACGTCGCCGGCTGTGCGGGTTCCGTTGCGGACCGTGAGGGATATCGACTCGACGGGTCCCAGCATGGTTGGCCTTCTACCAGACCACGCTCGAGGTTTCCGGGTAGATCATGATCCACGGCCTCCCTGGAGGCACGGTGATCCGGTCGCCGCGTTGGTCCGTGATCGTGAACCGGTCGGCGGCCCGGTCGCGCCGCCACCGGCCCTCCACGTAGGTTCCCTCGGCGAAGACGATGGCCCGGTTCTCGCCCACCGTGTGCCAAGCGGGCACGCAGGAGCCTTCGCCCTGCGGGCAGGCCGTGTAGCGCTCGGCCATCAGCACGATCAGGACGTCCGCCGATACCTGACCCGTCTCGTCTCCCTCCCTCGATCGCCACTCGTGGGCCTTACCATCGGCGAACCTCAGATACTGCTGGCCGTCCCAAAGCCAGGCTACGTCGACAGCCGGGGACCAGTCGAAGAAGACCTGGGTGGCGACAGCACCTTCGGGGCTGTTCATGGGGCCTCTGTTGAACAGGGTCGGAGGCGCCGTCCGGCCCAGACCGCGGTCGTTCGCCACCCGCCGAGCCTGGTATGTGTCGACATACAGGTTGTGCGGCGCCTGCCGTTCGTTCCACCGGGCGGTCAGGGGAGGACCGGTGTCCCCGATGAGAGGTACGTCGTTGCTGGTTATCCGGCGGGTGATCCAACGCTGGCCACCGCTGATCAGCAGCACCCCGTTGAGCGGTCGCACCAGTGTCCAGTCGGTGGGCCGGGCCGAGCGCATCGGTCCCACCCACTCGGAGTCGGAGTGGTGGAACAGGGCGATGAACCGGGTGAGACCTCCTTCGACCACCACCTCGTAGACAGCGTCCGCCGCTTCGAGACCCGACTGGGGTTGTGCCCTCCGATGGTTGTCCATCTTCACGGCGAGGAGTTTGCGGTCGACCAGGTCCACATTCTCCACCGGGAGTCCGGTGACGGGCGAGACCGGCCCCGAGTAGGCGGTGGTGGTTGGAGCGTCGGGGGCGGGCTCGGTGACAGGGGATTCCTCGGTTGCGGCCGCGGTGGAGGCGGGCGAGTCGGAAACGGTCGAAGTCATCTCGGTCGGACCCGTCACCGGGTCATCATCGGGCTGGACGGACGTTCCGCCGTCCGTAGGAGCGGGTCCGGGATCGGAGGGGGGCTCCCCACCGGCGGAGACGTCCGTGGCAGAGGTCGTTTCGTTCCGGCTGCTGGTGACGGACGAGGTAGGGGCGGGGTCGTCGCTGCCGCAGGAGACGGCCAGCAACGCCCACACGATCAGAGCAACTGAGATTCTTCGCGGCATGTTGGCCCTCAGTGTCTCAGAATCGGGCCTCCAATTGCAACGACCTTCGGGTGCCGCTTCTCGGTGGCGGACGTGACAGCCGGGTTTCCTCTTCGCCCACGAAAGAGGGCTTTCTGAGGCGGGCCTGGGAGGGTGCCGAAAACGGGGGTAGAGGTTGCCCCGCCGTTCGCTGACTTGGGAGTCTTTCACCGAACGTCGGGCCAACAGGGGGTTTCTCAACACCCTCCTACCGGAAGCGGCGGATCTTGCTGAAGGGTCGGTAGCGGGCGACGGCGACCGAGTGGAGGGCTGGGCTGCCGACCGGGCCGGCGGAACGGCTGTCGCCGGAGGAGTGAGGGCGATTGTCGCCCAGCACGAACCAGGAATCGGGCGGCACCGTCCAGGCGCCGTCGGGCCGGGTGGCAGCCGACCACCACGGTTCGACGAACGGAGTCCCGTCGATCATGAGTACCCCGCCGTCGATCATGAGCGTCTCCCCGGGGAGGCCTATCACCCGCTTGATCAGGAAGCGGTCGCCGTTGCGGTAAACGATCAGGTCGCCGCGCCGGGGATGCCGGCCGGGCCGGAGCAGGCGGGTGATCAAGTAGTCGCCCGGCTCGAGGAGAGGTTCCATCGAGTGGTCGGCTACCTCGAATCGGCTGAAGTGTCGGCGCAGCCAGGCGAAGAGGGCAATCGAGGTGATGATGGCAGTCGGCTCCGTTCGGATGTCGTGGCGGGAACGACCCGGCCTTCCGGTCGACCGACGGCGAGTGTATTGTCAGCCCCGTATGTACAGCTTATCCCGAAGGAGACTATCGATGGGGATCTTCAAGCCGTCGGATGTGGCCCACGCCCACTGCGACCTGTTCTGCGGGGTGTACGACCCGGCCCAGGCCCGGATCGAGGCCGAGTCGGTGCTACAGGCAGCCAAGAAGTACCACGGCACCGACGATGAGGTCTTCCGGTCCCGGTGCATCTCGGTCAAGGAGTCGCAGGCCGAACTGGTGAAGCACCACCTGTCGGTGCTGTGGACCGACTTCTTCAAGCCGCACCACGTCGAGCGGTTCCCCGAGTTGCACGGCATGTTCTGGAACGCCATCAAGGCCGCGGGAGATGCCAAGAAGTCGACCGACCCGGCCGTGGCCGAGGATCTCATCTCCCAGATCGATGCCATCGCAGGTGTTTTCTGGCAGACCGACGAGTCGGCGAACGTGGGACTCTACCCGCCTTCTTGAACCCCGAAACCAGGCGCTTCGGGAACCGGACGGTCGGCGCTGATCGCGGTCGGTTTGCGTTGCGGACCACAGACCAGCTACGGGACCCGTGGCGCCGTGGCGACTGCGCGTAGCGTGAACGCGCCCTAGCCCCGATTTTTCATGCGGGGGTTTGATCTCCGCGAACGGGGGAGTGGGATATGAGCTTCTGACCAGGCACTACGGGTGTTTCGACAGTCCTGTCTCGGCCCGGCGGGACCTTCACCCGTCGGGTGAAGGTAGGCCCAGTCTCGATCATGTGGTTGATGTGGCATGTTGCCGCGGGTATGTCTGGAAACATGGAGAATCAAGGCTAAGCGGCTTACTCGCCGGCGAGGTCGCGCCGACGCAGCACCATAGCGGTCAGGAAGACCGATACCAGTGCCATGACCAGCACCTTGGCAACCGCTCCTCCGGCACCGATGGCTACCCGGCCAAGGATGTTGTCCACCGATTCGTAGATGTCCAGGCTCAGGACGGCCACGTCGGCCCAGGCGGACACGACGATGCGGTACACCGACGACGCCTGGATTCCCGAGATGAGCGCCGCAAGTATTCCCTCCCATAGGAACAGATAGCCGAGGCCCACCAGCGTGGCTCGGTTGAGCAACAATCCCAGCGGAACGAAGATCGCTGCCGACGCCACGCTCTGGATGGCTACCCCGACCGTGGTGGCTACCCCTAGCGACCACTCGCCCGTCATGGCGCCGGCAACCATCCAGGTGACCACCACGCCGGCTTCCAGGACCACGAAGGACGAGATGGCGGCAGCGATCAACGCGCCTAGGGCGATCACCGGCCGTGATACCGGCTTCAGCAGCAGGAACGGGAGCGTCTGGGCCTTGCGTTCCTCTCCCAGCGCGGCAGTCGAGACCACGAGAGCAGCCACCGGATAGAGGATCCCCATCCCGAGGGAAGATGTGATGTTGTTGTACATCTCGGCCGCGAAATCGCTGGAACGGCCCAGGCCGATCAGGAAGATCAGCGGCGCCGGCGAGGCGGTGAGGAGGAACATGGCGAGGGACCTCCCGCGTCTCATCAACCGGCCCGTGATCGATCCGACGACGAGGAAGAGCGGTCTCATCTGAGGTCTACCAGGTAGCGGAACACGCTGTCGAGAGACTCGTCCTCGGTGGACACGGCGGTTATCCGCGCTCCCGCCTCACGAGCGGCCGGCGATATGTCGCGTCCGAGCGCCCGTGCGTCGGTGGTCCGGACCTCGACGCTCTCCGGTCCGACCTTCACCGATTCGACCCACTCGCCCCCCAGCAACCTCATCGCAAGCAGGCGGGGACGGTCGGTGTCGATCCTGATCAGGCGGGGCTTGTCGGACATGGCGTCCCGCAGGGCCGGCACGGTTCCGGCAGCCGCAACCCGGCCGTCCACCATGGCCACCACCCTGCCTGCCATGCGCTCCACCTCGGCGAGGACGTGGGACGACACGATGATCGTGCGGCCCTCCTGGCCGAGTTCGAGGAACAGTTCGATCAGCCGGGCCCGTTGCAGCGGGTCGGTTCCGTTCAAGGGCTCGTCGAGGAGGAGAACCGTCGGGTCGTGTACCAGGGCGGCCGCCACTTTGGCCCGCTGGCGCATGCCCTTGGAGAAGGTCGCCAATGCCCGGTCGGCGTCCTTGGTGAGGTGTACCGTCTCCAGCGCCCGCCTGGCTGCCTCCGCGGGCTTGCCTACCTTCGACATGGCGGCGCTCCAGTCGACGAAGCGGCGGGCGGTCATGTGCCCGTACACCGCTTCGTCCTCGGGGACGAAGCCGATGTAGCGGTGCACGGCGTGCTTCTTCCTAGGGGTCATGCCGAGGATCGTCACCTCGCCCGACGAGGGTGAGAGCAGGCCGGCCAGCACCCGGAGGAAGGTGGTCTTGCCGGCGCCGTTCGGGCCCAGCAAACCGGTGACCCCCGGACCGAAGGAGCAGTCCACTTCCGACACCGCCACTTTGGGGCCGAACCATTTAGACATCCGGGCGGCCACCACGGTGGGGTCCGCGACGTGGAGGGCGTCGCTCGTCCACTCGGCAGCTGTCATGTCAGCCTCCGGTAGCGCCAACTGACCAGTATCACGCTCACCACCGCGATGCCGATCACCACGGTTAGGGAAACCTCGGGTCCGAAACCGGCTTGGGCGGGTATCCATTGCGCGTCCTCGTGGACCCCGAAGATCCAATCCCTCACGTAGCGGGGATGCTGTTCGGTGGCGAGAAGGGCCGCCCAGCGGGTTCCGCGAGCATCCTCGACAGCTTCCTGGAAGAAGAGCGCCACCAGGTTGAGTCCCAGCGAGGCGGCCAGGAAGGCGGACGCCGCGCCGCCGACCCGGTTGACGAAGGAGGCCGCCACGAAGCTGAGCGAGGCGTGGAGGACGAAGTAGACCAGGGCGGCCAGGGGAACCTTCCAGAGGATGTCGGTGGTCCCGCCCAGGTAGGAGAGGAAGCCCTCCGACGAGAGGGCGGCCAATCCGAGATGGAGGAGGATCTGGGGTACCAGCCAGAAGCTGAGGATCACCGCCGCGTAGGCCAGGGCCTTGGCCACCAGGTAGTCCCGCAAGGAGAGGGGCCGGGAGAAGTAGACGTTCAGAACCCCATGGGTCCGGTCGGGGACCAGTAGCTGCGCTCCCGCGTAGGCAGCGAAGAGGAGAGCTACCACCGAGATGAAGTCGAAGTAACCCCGGTAGCGGGGTACCAGATCGGAGGCCTCCCCGGAGACCGGGATCTGGGACTGGACCCATGAGATGGTCACCAGGATCACCACCGACGCCAGAGCCAGCGCGATCAGGACCCAGGGCAGCAGCTTTCGCTTAGCCTTGCGCCGGAGGCCGAGCACCCTCCGGAATCCCTCCCTGACGATGGCCCTGATAGCGCCCCGCCTTCCCGTGCGGGTTCCCTCGTAGTGGCGGTAACCCCGGTCGACGATGACCGCTTGGCCGTTGTCGGGCGGGCGGGGATCAGCCATTGGCTTCCCTAGCGGCGGCAACCAGCACGTCCTCCAGGCGGCTCAGGCTGGTGCCCATCCTCCGGACCGACGAGCCGGACCGGTCCAGAGCGTCCCGCAGGATCATGAAAGGATCCTCGGAGCGGCTACCGACCGTGACCACCCCGCCGACGACCGTCACGTCGGCACCCTGGCCGGCGAGGGCGGCGACCAGCGAACGGGGATCACCGAAAACCTCGACCGAGACCCGGTCGCCCTTGCTGGGCGGATCCAGGGGGGCCGAGTGGATCAGCCGTCCGGCGTCCAGCATCACGACCCAGTCACAGGTCCGTTCGATGTCGTCGAGGATGTGGGAGGAGAACAGCACGTTCATCCCGAACCGGCGGAAGCGGCCGATCAACTCCAGCATCTGGTCCCGTCCCTCCGGGTCGAGCCCGGACGCGGGTTCGTCGAGGAGTACCAGGTCGGGGTCGTGGACGATTCCCTGGGCCAGTTTCACCCGCTGCTGCATCCCGGTCGAGAAGTCCCCCAGGTAGCGGAACCGTTCCTCGTGCAGGCCCACCAGGAAGAGCGTTTCCGAGGCCCTGCGGCGGGACTCGGAGGCCGGGATCCCGGCCAGTTCCGCGGCGTAGGCCACGAAATCGGCCGCCGTCTGGTCCGGTGGAAGGCATTTCCCCTCCGGCATGTAGCCCATCCGGGCCCGTAGCCCGGCCGGGTCGTCGGCCACCGGGGTCCCGAACACCGATACTTCTCCGTACGTGGGCTGAATCAGGCCTAGCAGCAGGCGGATCAGCGTGGTCTTGCCGGCGCCGTTGGCCCCTATCAGGCCGGTCACGCCGGGAGGAACCTCAAGGTTGATCTCTTCCAGGGCGCGAATGCTCCCGTAGTTCTTGTAGAGCCCGGCAGTTTGGATTAGCGGTGACCCGGCGGCGGTCTCTTCCCGTCGATCAGTCACCCTCCTCCTCTCCGGCGCGGTGAGGTCGCGATCGGAACCCTAGCCCTCTCAGGTATCTACCTGTGTCGGCACGGTCCTCGATCCACTGCCTGAGCCGGGTGAGGAGTTGCTTGGCCCATCTGAACTCGGTGGACCACAGCAGCAGGCCCGCCACCAGGAACACCATTCCGGGCAGGACCGGGAGGGCTGATCCGAGGAGGCCGAGGAGAACCAGCAACCCTCCACCGATCGCCACGGAGGCTCTCCGGAAGCGGCGGCGGGCGGTCATGTTGCCTTACGAAGAGGCTCGACGACAGATACGGCCACGACTTTCCCACTTCGCAACACGGAGTTCAGTCCCGGCTCGCCTCGACCTTCCGGTACAGCGGCCGGACGACCCCCAGCGTGGTTCCGGCCGGGACCGGGAGACCGACCCAACCGTGGTCGGAGAGGTTTCCGGGAAGGCCCAGCATGGAGTGGAGACGCTCCGCAGTTACCGGCAGGTAGGGCGCGAAGGCCACTTTCAGATGGTTTATGGCGTCGAGAGTGGTCTTCAGGACGGTGGCGGTCCGGGCCAGGTCTGTCTTGGCCGTTTTCCAGGGCTCGGTGGCGTTCAGGTAGGCGTTGAGTTGACCGGCCATCTCCATCCCGGTGCGGAGGCCGGCCCGGAGTTCCACCTTCTCGATCCGGTCGGCCACCCGGTGGAGCAACTGATCCGCGGCAGCTCGTACGGCCGCGTCCTCGGGATGTTCCGGTCCCGGCTCCGGTACCCGGCCCCCGAAGTTGGATCGGGTCATCGACAGCACCCGGTTGACCAGGTTTCCCCAGGTGGCGACCAACTCGTCGTTGATACGGCGGTCGATCTCCTGCGCGGTCATCTCGGTGTCGCTGGTCTCGGGCAGGTTGGCCGCCAAGGCATAACGGAGGGAGTCGGGCTCGTAGATGGCCAGCGCTCCGCCGACGGTGAGGCCGATGCCCCGGCTAGCCGACGCCTTGCCTCCCCTGAAGGTCACGTACTGGTTGGCGGGAACGTTCGTGGGCAGTTCCAGTCCGCCGTATCCGAGCAGCATGGCGGGCCAGATGATGGTGTGGAACGGGATGTTGTCCTTGCCGATGAAGTAGTAGTGCTCGGCCTCCGGGTTCTCCCACCAGTCCTTCCACGCGTCGGGCCTTCCCTGGATCTGGGACCACTCCTTTGATGCGGACAGGTATCCGATCACCGCGTCGAACCACACGTAGATCTTCTTGCCCGGTCCCAGACCCTCGACGGGAATGTCGATACCCCAGTCGATGTCACGGGTTATGGCCCGGTCCTGCAGGCCCTCCTCGATCCAGCCGAGCGAGAAGTTGAGGACGTGTTTGCGCCAACCCTGGCGCGAGTGCAGCCATTCCTCAAGCCGGTCGGAGAATTCGGGCAGGCGGAGGTAGAAGTGGTCGGTCTTCCGGCTCACCGGGGTGGCGCCGGACAGCTTCGACCGAGCGTCGATGAGGTCCACGGGATCGAGAGTGCGACCGCAGTCGTCGCATTGGTCGCCCCTCGCCTCCTCGTAGGCACAATGCGGGCAGGTTCCCTCCACGTAGCGGTCGGGTAGGAAGCGCCGGGACTCCGGGTCGTAGAACTGTTCGGAGGTGCGCCGCTCTATGTACCCGTTCTCGTGGAGAGTCCGGAAGATGTCCTGGGTGACCTCGTGGTGGTTGGGCGTCCCGGTCATGGTGAAGAGTTCCCACTGGATCGCTAGGTCCTCCCAATTCGAGACGAACTCGGCGTGGTAGCGATCGACGATCTCCTGGGGGGTTACCCCTTCCTGGTCGGCCCGAACCGTTATGGGCGTGCCGTACACGTCGCTTCCCGACACCATCAGCACCCGGTCCCCGGCCAGCCGGTGGTAGCGGGCGAAGATATCGGCGGGCAGGTAGGCGCCGGCCAGGTGGCCGAGGTGGCGCGAGCCCGAGGCGTAGGGCCAGGCCACGGAGACGAGAACATGTCGGTTCATGCGCCCAAGGGTAACCGGAGTCCCTGCGGTATCACCCACCCGTCGCGAGGGCACGGGTCGGCAAGGAATCCCACCGCCTACGATCTGGACCATGAGAGTAACGGTGGCCTTCTTGGCGGCACTGGTCGCCGGCCTGTTCTTCGTCGATCTGGCTTGGAGGTACCGGGCCTCGCCCCGGCCGCACACCGCGGCCTACACCGCAGGGATCGGGTTCTTCGCCCTCGCCACCTGGGCCCTGTTCGTCGGGACGACCACAGGATGGACCTCGGCCAGCTACCGCACCTTCTTCCTCTTCGGGGCGATCGTCAACATCCCGGTCCTGGCGCTGGGATCGATGTTCCTCGTGGTGGGGAAACGGGCCGGCCACGCCATGCTGTTGTTCCTGTTCCCCTTCTTCGCCATCTCCGTCCCGATGACCATTGCCCAACCATTCGACGCCGGTCCGCTTCCGGTAGGCGGCGTGCCCGGGGGGCGCGAACTGTGGGTGGATATGTTCGGACCCCGCCTCTGGGCTGCCATAGGCGGAGGGATGGGCGCCACCATCATCATCGTGCTGGCCCTGGTGTCGGTGGTCAGGTTCTGGAACAGGAACCGGCGCCTGGTGCTGGGCAACGTCGTCATCGTGGCGGGCACCCTGGCCGCGTCCACGGGTGGGACCATCCTCGCGTTCGGCATCGACTGGGGCTTCTCGGCTTCGCTGCTGGCGGCCGCGACGCTCATCTGGACCGGTTTCCGGATAGCCGTAGGCGCCCGCCGCGTACCGGCCGACCGAGAACGGGAAGCAGCACCTTCCGTATCACGAGATTGATCCGGCCGGTTCTCGACATCCCGGCGCCGAGCCGGCGAAACGCGTCCGAGACTCCTCGCTACTAATAGTTATAGCCCTATAATTAATAGCTACAACGCCAATTGAGGAGAACTGAACAGATGAACCGCGGAGAGACGGGTCGCTACGAGGTCACGAGCTCCGGGGGCGAGGAGGTCCGCGCCTTTGTCCCGGTACCCCTGCCGCCTGTTCCCCCGCTCGTGCTCGACGGACCTCTTCTGCAAGCACTCGAGGCGGCCAACCTTGCCCTCGGTCGGCTAGACGGGGTTGCGACCCTACTACCGGACAAGTCTCTCTTCCTCTCTCACTACGTACGCAAGGAGGCGGTTCTCTCGTCACAGATCGAAGGAACGCAGTCCTCTCTCACGGATCTGCTGCAACACGAGCGGGGCGATGCGCCGGGAGTCCCCCAGGACGATATCGTCGAAGTCTCCCTTTACGTCGCAGCGCTGGAGCACGGGCTGAGGCGCCTCCGGGTGGACGGCTTCCCGTTGTCGAACCGACTGATCAGGGAAGTTCACGGCATCCTGCTCTCATCGGGGCGTGGCAGCACGCAGACTCCGGGTGAGTTCCGCCGCTCGCAGAACTGGATCGGAGGCAGCCGACCTGGCAACGCGGCCTTCGTCCCTCCACCTCCCTTCTGGGTGGAGGACTGCATGACAGCGCTGGAGAGCTTCCTCCACTCCACCCGCGACGGTCTGCCCATCCTCGCAAGGGTTGGGTTGGCCCATGTGCAACTGGAGACCATCCACCCCTTTCTCGACGGTAACGGCCGGGTCGGGCGGATGCTCATCACATTCCTCCTCTGCCACGCCGGCGTGCTTCAGGACCCCCTGCTGTACCTGAGCCTGTATCTGAAACAGAACCGTTCGGAGTACTACCGGTTGCTCGGCGAGGTCCGATCCAACGGGAACTGGGAGGCGTGGCTGGAGTTCTTCTTCGTGGGAATCCGCGAGACATCAGAGGCAGCCGTCTCGACAGCCAGGCGCCTGACCGAGCTCTTCGCAGCCGATAAGGAGCGCATCTCGGGTTTGGGCCGCCGGGCCGGCTCGGCTCTACGTGTGCACGAAACGCTGATGGCGGTGCCTATCCGTAGCATTCCCGATGTGTGCGGGGTCACGGGGCTGTCCTTCCCCGGAGCGGCGGCGGGTATGCAGCGACTCGGCGATCTCGGGATGGTGAGGGAGATCACAGGTGGACGGAGAGACCGTCTCTTCACTTACATCGACTACCTGGAAACCCTGAACGAGGGGACCGAACCCCTGTGAGCGATCCATAAACCGAGTTGCAACCAGGTTCTCCCCGTTCATCCCCGAGAACCTGTGGGTTAGCTGTCGGCGGCTGGGGTGGATCATGTCACCAGGAGGTGCGGTACGCGTGGGGCCGGTTCGGCTTCCGTCCCACCATCGAGCGCTTCCTGGCCGGACCGGTTCTTGAGTTCCTCGATGCGGTCCAGTTGCCGCTCCAGTTGGTTGCGGCGGGTGGTGGACAGATCGTCGAAAGCGGAGTTGAGCCGGCCCAGGTGGCGGCCGACCAGGTCGAACTGGTCGACGTAGCGTTGCCACTGGTCGGTGAAGCATGCGAGGTGATCCAGGATCTCCCGGGACGACCTCTCCATGGCGAGGGTGTCCATGGCTTGGCGGACCAGCGCCAGCATGGCGAACAGGGTGGAGGGGGAGCAGATGACCACGCGGCTGTCGAGAGCCTCGTCGAACACGGACCGGTGGTGCTCGTGGATGAAGGCGTACACGCCGTCGTTGGGAATGAACATGAGCACGTATCCGACGGTGGCTGACGGGTCCTTGTATGCCTCCCGGCAGGCCAGGGCCTTGACATGTCCCTTGACTGCCGTGCCGAAGTCCCGCAGCGCCTTCTGCCTCTCGATATCCGTCGAGGCTTCCACGTAGCGGGCATACGCCTCCAGCGGGAACTTGACATCCATGTGCAGCACCTGCCCGTCGGGCAGGAGGAAGGTGAAATCGGGCCGGGTGCCGGCGCTGGTGGTCTTCTGCTTGTGGTAGTTGACCCCCTCTACCAGACCAGCGGTGCGCAAGATGTCATCGGCCATGCGCTCGCCCCACTGCCCACGGGCCTGGCTGTTGGTGAGGATGTCGTTGAGCCTCTGGGTCGAGCGGAGCAACATATCCTGCTGCCGGCTGGTCTTGACCAGGTTCTGCGTGAGCCCCGCATGTTGGGCTGCTCGTTCCTTCTGCATGTCCGTGACCAGGTTCCGGAGTTCGGACAGCTCCTCGTTCACCTGCGAGGTGACGCCGTCCCACTTCCGGTCGATCACCTCCCGCTGGTGCGCGAGTTGGGCCTTGCCGGTGTCCAAGTGGGCCCGGAAGGTTCCGGCGGCCATGGTCACGACCTTCTGCAGGAGGGCGTCGGTGTCGACAGCGGGCTCGGCGCGGCGCTGCCGGTCCCAGGCGACGGCGAATCCGATGGCGGCGAGGACCGAGATAGCGAGAGCTGAGATCAGAGCAAGAGTTTCCATGCCCACAATGGTATGGAGGGGGTGTGACAGATCCCGGTCTTGCGGGCCTGGGACGAGAAGAAGCGGCCCGAGCCCGGCACGGACTGCTGGTGAGATGCCCTACTAGGAGGGGGTGCTGAACAATGACGATTGCTCGGGCCCGCCGCCCGCCGGCCCAGGAATAATGCCGGCGATTGGCAGGCCGCTGGTGGATTGCTCAGCACCCTCCTAGTCTGATGGCCGATGACGGTTCCTGCTGCCACCATTCCGGCCTCGCCCGTGCTCGGTCCTCCGGTTACGCCGGCGGCCATCGAGTCCTACCTGCGATCCGTCCCGTCCGTCGACGAGGTGGGGGTGACCGAGCGGGCGGCCGCCCTGACCACCCGGTCGGTCAAGCGGGAGTCCAAGCTCGCCGCCCTCGACATGGCGATCCGCATGTGCGACCTGACCACCCTGGAAGGCCGCGATACGCCCGGCAAGGTCATCCAGCTGGCGTCCAAGGCCGTCCGGCCCGACCCGAGCGATCCGACGATTCCCCCGGTAGCGGCCCTGTGCGTGTATCCCAACATGGTCCCCCACGCGGTCGAGGCACTGAAGGGGAGCGGGGTGGCCGTGGCTTCGGTGGCCACCTACTTCCCGTCCGGCCAGGCGCCCATCTCGGTGAAGACCGCCGACGTCTCCTGGGCGGTCGACCAAGGTGCGGACGAGATAGACATGGTCATCGACCGGGGCGCCTTCCTGGCCGGCGACTACCTAAGGGTCTACGAGGAGATCCTGGCCGTCAAGGAAGCCTGCGGGCCCGCCCACCTGAAGGTCATCCTGGAGACCGGGGAGTTGAGTACCTACGACAACGTGCGGCGGGCCTCGATGCTGGCCATGGCCGCCGGGGCCGACTTCATCAAGACCTCCACCGGCAAGACGGCCTCGAATGCCACCCTCCCGGTCACCCTCGTGATGCTCGAGGCGATCCGTGATTTCCACACCTCCACCGGACGGGCGGTGGGCATGAAACCGGCCGGAGGGATCAGCACCGCCAAGGTAGCCATCCGCTATCTGGTCCTTCTCGCCGAGACCCTGGGGGCCGGCTGGCTGTCCCCGGCCCGGTTCCGCTTCGGCGCATCCAGCCTGCTCAACGATCTCCTGATGCAGATCCGCTGGCTCCGCGAGGGCCGCTACCAGTCGCCCGACTACTTCACCAAGGACTGAACGATGGATGCCCCTACACCCGCTCCCGCCAAGAAGCCGGAGATCATCCCTACCGGGCTCGACTACGTCAGTTCCCTTGAATCCACCGACGTGGTCTCCATCGACGACAGCAACGAGCTCTGGATCGACGGCAGACCGTCCTGCCCGGCCACCAACCGATACTTCCCCACGGTCAACCCGGCCACCGAGGAAACCCTCAGCAGGGTGGCGGAAGGCGGTGCGGAGGACGTGGACCGGGCAGCCAAGGCCGCTCGCAGGGCCTATGCAGGTGTGTGGGGACGGATGGGCGGCGCCGAGAGGGCGAAGTACCTGTACCGGCTGGCACGGATGCTGCAGGAGCGTTCCAGGGAGTTCTCGGTCCTCGAGACGCTCGACGGGGGCAAACCCATCAAGGAGTCGAGGGACATCGACCTTCCGCTGGCCGCCGCCCACTTCTTCTACTACGCCGGATGGGCCGACAAGCTGGAGTACGCCTTCCCCGCCATGGATACCCGGCCTCTGGGGGTGGTCGGGCAGGTGATCCCCTGGAACTTCCCCATGCTGATGCTCGCCTGGAAGGTGGCCCCTGCCCTGGCGACCGGCAATACGGTCGTCCTCAAGCCGGCCGAGACCACCCCGCTGACCGCACTCGCCTTTGCGCGTCTCGCCGACGAGGCGGGCCTACCCCCCGGGGTGCTGAACATAGTCACCGGAGACGGACGTACCGGCGCCGAGGTGGTGGCCCATCCGGGGGTGGACAAGGTGGCCTTCACCGGTTCCACCGAGGTCGGCAAGCTCATCCAGCGGAACCTTGCCGGAACCCGGAAGCGGTTGACGCTGGAGCTCGGCGGCAAGGCACCGCACGTCATCTTCGACGACGCGCCTCTCGATCAGGCCACCGAGGGGATCGTCAACGGGATCTTCTTCAACCAGGGCCATGTCTGCTGCGCGGGCAGCCGGCTACTCGTGCAGGAGTCGGTGTACGACGCCCTCATGGACAAGCTCAAGGTCAGGCTGGCGACCCTCCGGGTGGGCGACCCGCTAGACAAGAACACCGACGTGGGGGCTATCAACAGCCGGGCCCAGCTCGACAGGATCACCGAACTCGTAGACGTGGGGGTAGCGGAGGGAGCCGACATGTACCAGCCTCCTTGCTCGCTGCCAGACCGGGGTTACTGGTTCGCTCCCACCCTCTTCATGGGCGTGTCGCAGAGCCACCGCATAGCCCAGGAGGAGATCTTCGGTCCCGTGCTGTCGATCATGACGTTCCGGACCCCCGCCGAGGCGGTCGAGAAGGCCAACAACACCCCCTACGGACTGTCGGCCGGGGTGTGGACCACCAAAGGCTCGAGGATCCTGTGGATGGCGGACCGCCTCAAGGCCGGGGGGGTGTGGGCAAACACCTACAACAAATTCGATCCCTCCTCGCCCTTCGGTGGCTACCAGGAGTCCGGATTCGGCCGGGAGGGAGGCCGCCACGGCCTGCTTCCCTACTTGAGGGGCGGGGGATGAGCAGGCTCGAGGTGCGCAAGACGTACAAGCTGTACGTGGACGGGGACTTTCCCCGTTCCGAGTCCGGCCGTTCATATCCGGCTCTCGACCACCGGGGGGAGATCATCGCCCGGGTGGCGGCCGGTACCCGCAAGGACCTCCGCCACGCGGTGCGCTGCGCCCGCAAGGCCCAGCCCGGCTGGGCGGCCCGCACCGGCTACAACCGGGGCCAGATCCTGTACCGGATCGCCGAGATGGTCGAGGACCGGGCGCCGACCTTCGCCGGCCGGTTGCGCGCCACCGGAGCGAGCACGGGCAAGGTCCGCCGGGAGGTCGACCAAGCTGTGGACCGTCTCGTCTGGTACGCCGGGTGGGCCGACAAGTACCAGCAGGTGGTCGGCAACGTCAACCCGGTGTCGGGTCCGTTCTTCAACATCTCCACCGCCGAGCCGACCGGTGTTGTGGGGGTCATCGTTCCGGATGAGCCTGCCCTGCTAGGCTTGGTGTCCCGGGTGGCGCCGGTGATCGTGTCAGGCAACACCGCGGTGGTGCTGGCCTCGGAGCGTTGGCCGGTTCCCGCCATCACCTTCGCCGAAGCGATGGCCACCGCCGACGTACCAGGCGGAGTGGTGAACGTTCTGACCGGCCAGCGGTCGGGCATGATCTCCCACCTGGCTTCCCACCTCGATGTCAACGCCATCGACGCCTGCGGGGCCGACCCGGAGATGATGGTTGGACTGGAGGAGGCGGCGGCTGGTGGGGTGAAGCGGGTGGTCCGCCCCCCGGAAGACCGGATGGACCGGGCCGACAACCGCGCCGCCCAGAGTCCCTACCTCATCTCGGCCTTCACGGAGATCAAGACGGTCTGGCACCCGAAAGGACTGTGACAGCCGCAATCCGCTCGAGGACCCTGGCGAGGAAGGTTGCCATCTGGGCGCGGCTTACCGGTTCGCTTGGGCAGTATTGGTCGTTGTCTCTTCGGCCGCATCCTTGGGAGATTCCGGCGGCTGCTAGGCGGTTGATGTTGTCTTGGTGGGTGGTGGCGTCGTCGTCGGTGAAGTAGTCGCGGTCGGCGGCGGGTAGGTCGAGAGTGCGGGTTAGGAGGGTTGCCATCTGGGCGCGGGTCACCGGTGCGTCCGGGCAGAACTCCCTGTCACCCGGTGCTCCGCACCCTCGGGTTATCCCGGCGATTGCGATCAGATCGATGCTGGTTCGATGCATGCTGTCATCGGTGTCGACGAACGGGGGGACGGCATGCAGCACTGTGTCTTGCTGGCTGTCGGCGACTTGCTGCCGGAGGTCGGGGTCAACAGCCTCGTGCGTCAGGATGGCCTCGAGGCCGGCGGGGAGGCCGATGCTGGCCCTGCCCGGGATGATCGAATCGGCCCCGATGCTGATGCCGTCCTCGTCGGATTCGCTCTCGGCCACGACGTACTCGAAGACCAGCCGAGCCGTTCCGCTCCCAGACTCGTAAACGGCTATCCGGTCGCTGCTCCCGACCCGGAGCCTGAGTTGTGGCCTTCCCCCGTTGAGCACCACCCTCACCGGGGACGTGAAGGAGACGGTCACGGCCACCGTGTCTCCCTCCACGTAGCCTGCCTCATGTTGGGGCGTGGAGGTGATGGCCAGCTCGGCGACACGGGGGCGGATAGCCGAGATCGCTCTCTTCGCCACCTCCGACGGAGCAAGGCAGGAAGGCAGTTCCATCGTGATGTCCGGCTCGAACCCACCCTTGGCGCTGCGGGAATCGGGAGTCAGCCAGCGGATCGTGGTGATGTGGAGGAAAGCCACGGCCCGGCCGTTGACCTGTAGCCGGTAGGAGGACTGGCCGGTGTTCTTCCCGTACGTCCGCTCGCCGACCACGGTGACCCTCCCGTTGTCCTGCAGGGCACCCGTGACCAGCTCCGAAGCGGAGGCGCTGCGTTTGTCGGTGACCACCACCATGGGGAGGAGCACGGGATCCGGGTGAAGTTCCTTGCCGCGAGCGCTGACGGTCTCGACCTTCTCCCTGCTCACCATCTGCACGATGGTGGCCAGGTCCGGCAGGAATAGCCCTGCGACCCCCACCGCCGAATCGACGTAGCCGCCCCGATTCCCCCTGAGGTCGAACACCAGACCACTGATCCCGAAGCTGGTCAGCCAGCCCAACACCTCCCTCGTGTCCGCTTCGGCCGAACTAGCGAAGGAGTCGAGACGGAGCAGGCCGAGTTCGTCGTCGACGACGTGTCCCCTCGCCGTGGGTATGGCGAGGCGGGCCGCCTCGACGGTCTTGGAAATGGTCTCGCCACCTCGCCTCACCGTGACTGCGACGCTGGTCCCGGAAGGGAACCTGTCGAGATCGGCCACCGCTTCGCATCCCAGATCGGCCGGAAACACGTCCCCGAGTTCCACCAGCACGTCGCCCGCCATCAGTCCGGCCTCCGACGCGGGACTTCCGTTGTAGACCTCACTGACGACAGGTCGGCAGGTGGTCGAGACCTCTAAGCACGGGTCAAAATCCTCGTCGACCAGGGCGAACGCAACGCCCAGTCCGCTCGACCCCCGGTTCTCGACGCTGTCCCGGAACCGCTGGTACTGCGCGGCTGTCAAGAAGTAGGAGTTGTCGTCCAGTGTTTGGATCATTCCCCTGATCGCCATCTCGACGGCGGTCATGGTGTCCTCGACCGCGTCGATCTCCAGGCACACCTCCTCGAATTCCGGTGCGGGCGGTGCGCAGGCAGGAGGCGTTCCCTCCGTGCGCGCTTCCAGTTCTTCCTCCCGGACCCGCTGGGCCGCCGCCCGGGCCAGGTCGGCGTTGTCAACCCGGTCGACATGGTTGTTGGAGATCACCCGGTAGGCGACGCACAGCAACTGGAATACGGGTGCGGCCTCGTTGCAGGTGACTCGGGCCGGTTGCTCACCGGACGGCTTCTTCTGGCCGTCCCCGGTTTGAGCGACGGCCGGGGACGGGAGAATCCCAGACAGCAACAAGGCGATGATGACTGAGGTAGCAGCGAGAATGCGTAGGCGTCGCAGGCCGGTCCGGTCGCAGGGGGGAACGCGTCCCGTCCTCTGCGGTTGCATGGAGTCTCCTGCCGGTGGGCAACGAGGCCCGACGATAGCCCTGCCCCTGCAATAGTCCGGTGCGATCCTGCAGCCTCGCCGGGAGCTGTTCCGCTCCGTGTCATGGGCGGCTGTTACCTTGGATGCCGTGCAGACGTTCCTGGCAAGTGCTTCGGCTTCCCGGTCCTTCACCCTTTCCAGCCCGCTTGACCTGCGAGCCACGCTGGCTGTGTCCGGGCTCAAGGGACCGTCGATGGCGGTCCGGCCGGACGGGTTATGGAGGGCTTCCCGCACGCCCTACGGGCCGGTGACGGTACTGATGCGTTTGGAGCATCGGCGCCTGGTCACCCGGGCCTGGGGACCGGGGTCCGACTGGGCGTTGCACCGGATCCCGGATTGGGTGGGGGAGCACGACGACCCGGGTGCCCTGCTTCCGTGCCATCCTGCCGTAGAGCGGGCCGCCCGGCTGGGGAGGGGAATGAGGATGGCATCGGTGGGAGGGATGGTCGAGGTGCTGGTTCCCACGATCCTTGCCCAGAAGGTGACCGCTGTCGAAGCGGGCCGGAGCTACCGGCAACTGGTGGCCCGCTACGGGGAGCCCGCGCCCGGCCCCGGGGACTTCGTGATGCTGCCGCCCCATCCCGACCGGCTGGCCGACCTTCGCTACTTCGACTTCCATCCGCTGGGGGTCGAACGGCGACGGGCCGAGACCATCATCGGAGCGTGCAGGGTGGCCGACCGGATAGAGGCCACCTCCACTCAAGACCTTTCCACCTCCTACCGGTTCCTGCACTGCCTTCGAGGCATCGGTCCGTGGACGAGCGCCGAGGTCATGAGCGTGGCGAGGGGCGACCCCGACGCGGTCCCCGTGGGTGACTTCCACCTGCCCAACACCGTGGCCTGGGCGCTGGCGGCGGAAGCCAGGGGGACCGACGAGCGCATGCTGGAGTTGCTGGCCCCGTACGAGGGCCAGCGGGGCCGGGTGATCCGGCTGCTGGAGCGGTACGGGGGACGCGCACCCGCCTACGGACCGAGGCTCGCCCCCCGGGACTTCCGGCGTTACTGAGCGAACTCCTCCACCCAGCGTTCGAGGAGCAGGTGAACCGCCCAGTTGCCGCCGTCCCCCCAGGACTCGGTGGCTGCCCGGACATCCGCCTCGGGTAGCACCTCGTCCACCCCGGCCACGTACCGGGAAATGACCTTGCGGACCCCCAGATCCCCGGCTGCCACGGCATCGGGCCGGGCGAGGCATCGGGCCAGGAACCAGTCGGCCGTCCACCGTCCGACGCCCCGGATGGCGACCAGGCGACGGATCACCGTCTCGTTGCCCGTGTCCGCCAGCCCGTCGAGTTCGCCCGCCGCGACCGCTCCGGCCACGCCGACGATGTACTGTGACTTGCGGGAGGTGAGCTGCAGCGCCCTGATCTCCGCCGGGTCGGCGGCGGCCAGCCGCTCGGCCGTGGGGAACCTCCACACCCGGACCCCGGCCATTTCCTGGGGGGCACCGAAACGGCGCACAACCCGGCTCAGGGTGGTGGCGGCCCAGCGTAGGTTGACCTGCTGGGCGCATATGGAGGCGACCAGCACTTCGAGGACGGACGGGTTGGCCGGTGGGCGGTAACCGGGCATGCGGAGGATCTGGTCGGAGACGGCGGGTACCCGGTCGGCAACTTCCCGGAGAGGTTCGACAGGCAGCGTCTCGCCCAGCCGGTACTGCGATTCGGCCACCGCGGTAGCGAGGTCATGCTCGGCCCCCACCTCGATGGCTCCGTCGTCGAGTTGGCGTATCCGGTATGGGGAACCGGTGGTCGTGGTCCGGTACATGAACCCGTCCGAGACGACGTCGAGCAGGTTCGGGCCGTGGCGGGAGTGACGGGCGATCGACGCGGAGAGGTCCAGCGGGGAAGCAGGCTCCCAGCAGGCTACGTCCACTCGTCCGGTAGGAAGATCGCCGCGGCCCGATCCACCAGCCACGTCACCGGCGCCTCGCCCGCCATGAGCCGCCGGGCGGGGAGTATCCGGTCACCCACCGGGTTCAGCGACTCCGCCAGGGCGGCGGCCTTGCCGACTCCCGACGCCAGCACGAAGATCTGCTTCGCCCTGTGCACGAGGGGATAGGTGGCGGTGAGCCTCCAGGAATGCTGGGCTTCCACCCGGTCGGCGACGTACCAGCGGTCCGTGATCTCGAGGGCGGGCGCTTCCGGGAACAACGAGAGGGTGTGGCCGTCGCCTCCCATGCCCACGAGCACCAGGTCAGGCCGGGGTCCACCGGCGTCGGCGGCCATGGCCGACAGCAACTCTTCCTCGTAGATGGCGGCGGCTCGCTCGGCCGAGCGGCCCTCCTTCCACGGGACCCGCAGGAAACGGGCGCCGGTCCGGTCCATCAGGAGCCGCCCGACCATGGCGCCGTTGCTGTCCGGATGGTCGGGCGGAACGTAACGCTCGTCACCCACCCAGGCGCACACCTTCTCCCAGGGGATATCCATCTCCGCCAGGCAACGGTAGGTAGCCACAGGGGTCGAACCGCCGGCCATGGCCACCGTCACCGGGTCGTTGTTAGCGTGGTCCCGGATGAAACCGGCGATGAGCCCGGCCGCGCCGGACGCCAAGGCGGCGCCGTCGGCGAACACGGCCACATCCGGAGCAGGGTATGAATAGGAGTCTTCCATGAGCCGGAACTCTACCGAGACGAGCCGGCTGTGCGCCAGAGGAGCGATGTGCCGAAGAGGGTGACGATCGGATGGGAGGACCGGACCGTATCCGGCCGGTGGCTGTGCCCGGCCGATCCGTCGGGAATCGCGGTTCTCCTGGCTCACGGCGCCGGCGCCGGCCAGGACCACCCCGGGGTCACCGCCATCCGTGATGGCCTGGCGGACCGGGGCCATCCCGTGCTTACCTTCAACTACACCTACATGGAAGCCGGACGGCGGTTCCCGGACCGGCCGCCGCTGCTCCTGGCCTGCCACCGGGCTGCGGCCGCCTGGTTGCGCGAGCGGTTCCCCCGTATCGTCATGGCTGGCCGCTCGATGGGGGGCAGGATGGCCTCCTATCTGGCCGCGGCCGGCGAGGAGTGCGAGGGGCTGGTGTTCTACGGCTACCCCCTCCATCCTGCGGGCAAGCCGGACCGGCTGAGGGCGGATCACCTACCCGAGGTCCCCGTACCGATGCTGTTCCTCACCGGCAGCCGCGACGCTCTGGCCCTCCCGCATCTCGTGGATCGCCGGCTGGTTCCACTGGAGCGGGCCACCGTCGAGATCATCCCCCACGCCGACCACGGATTCAGGGTCCCGAAGCGAAGCGGTCGCACCCAGGAGCAGGTGATCGACTGGATGGTGGAGCGAACCTCCCAGTGGATATCGGCCTTGCCGTAGGAGGGCCCTCCCGACTCTCGGTCGGTGCAATTTGGGATGGAGGAGTCCGGGTTGACCTCGCTCTTTCTGGACGACGCTGCTGGGCTTGGTGACTTGAAAACCTATCGACTGTTAATGGTTTCCAATACAGGAAACCATATGATAGACCCTTCATCTATTGTTAACGATTAAAGGGGGGTGTTTGTGTCACAGGTGTGTGGTAGAAATACAACATGGAACACGAACAACTGTTCGCTGCAAATGGGACTGAGGGGAACGCCGGACGACCGTCGAGCGGCACCCTAAGCTCTTCAGGACGCTGCGACGCCGACGAACGGATGGCCGCCCTCGTCGGCCATCTGGACCGCTTCGTAGCCGAGGAGAGTTCCCGTCGCCATCCCGAGGAAGCCCTAGGTTTGCTCGGACGGCTCCAGGTCCGGCTGCCGTCACATATGTGTGACCTGACCCGCCAAGCTACGGCGGCTGATCCTGAAACCGACGCGGTGGGGGTCCTCAAGGACAAGTCGCGGCTGTCGGGACGAGACGCGAAGCGGATGGCCAAGGTTGCCCAACGGCTGCCGGACCTGCCGCAGGTAGCCGACGCGCTGTCCGAGGGGGAGATTACCGTTGACCATGCCAAGGCGATGGTCGACGCGGCAGACCGGGTGGGATCCGAAGCGGTGGAGTCCGATCCCGACCTGCTGGAGGAGGCCACCCGGTCGGGGCCTGACAGGTTCGCCCGCAAGGCGCGGGACTGGTCCAACCGTAAGTTGATCGAAGCCGGGGTTGACACCATGGAGCGTCAACGCCGGGCGCGGGAAGCGAAGCTGTGGGTGGACAAGCAGTCGGGGATGGGAATGCTCTTCGCGAAGCTCCCGGCCCACCGGTTCGCGCATGTGCAGCAAGCCGCCGACGCGCAATACCTGGAACTCCTTCGGAGGGACAGTGCCGGGGGGCGGGACCCCGACCGGGTTCGCGCTCCCGTGCAGCGTATGGCCGATGTGGTCCTTGAGTTGTTGACCAACCTGGACGCGACCACCGGAGAGACCCTGGGAGGCGATGCGGGGACGCGGGTTAAGGCTTCCACCCAGGTTGTACTCGTTGCCGAACAAGCTGTGGTGGATGGGACCGACCCTCAGGGACGCTGCGAGATCATCGGGGTAGGTCCCGTACCCAGGGACATCTTCCGGACCCTGTCGGCGGACACACAGCTCGCCGCGATGATCTACGACCGGGAGGGCCGTCCCCTCTGGCTGGGTCGCAACCAGCGACTCGGCAACGCTCCGCAGCGGCTAGCCGTAGCTGTCCGGGACGGGGGCTGTTTCCAATGCGGGGCACCCATGCACCGCTGCGAACTCCACCACATCCAACAATGGCACCGCGACGGCGGACACACCGACATCGACAACCTCGTCGCCGTCTGCCGCCGCCACCACAGGCAACTCGAAGGACGCGACCTGGTAGCGCAACGCAAACCCGGCGGCGGTTACCAAGCCGTGCCACGAGATGGACCACCACCCTGAACCCACACCGACCTCGATAATTGCGGGTCCCGGCCCTAATCACTGACCACGGTCAACACGGCGCGGCTCCGAATGCGCCCTCAGCCAGGCCACTATGACCGAATTACGGCGGTTAGCAGTACGGACCCGCTATTCGTGACGCCGACCAAGGGACGCTGCACACCGGGTATCGAACTGGTGTCACCATTGGGGTCTAGGATATTGGGCGCTTCTATACATACGGTGAGTGGAGCTTGAAGACAGAGTTTCTTCCGGATGGGCCGCCCCAGGTGGGCGAACTCGTCCAGGTCAGGTCGCGCCGCTGGATCGTGGAGGAGGTCGCCCGGTCGGATCACCCGAGGGAGTCGCCCTGGGTCCGACTGGCGTGCGTGGACGACGACAACCAGGGCCAGTCGCTCGATGTGTTCTGGGAGTACGAACCGGACCGCCTGATCCTCGAGGATGCCGGATGGGACGGCCTGGCCACCAAGGGCCTCGATCCGCCGCACCAGTTCGCGGCGTTCCTGAACACGCTGCGCTGGAACTGCACCACGGCCACCGACCCCACCTTGTTCCAGGCGCCCTTCAGGTCCGGAATCACCATTGACGCCTACCAGATGGAGCCGCTGCGTAAGGCGCTTCTGCTCCCGCGGTTCAACCTTCTGATCGCCGACGACACCGGCCTGGGCAAGACCATCGAGGCGGGCCTGATTACCCGCGAGCTGTTGCTGCGCCGCAAAGCGAAGGTC
>JAPOQZ010000207.1 GCA_026710435.1 bacterium
CCGGCCCGCACAGGGGATAGAAGGTCGCGTCCGTGACCCTCGGAGGTGGCGGCGGGGGTGGGATCCCAAGGAAAGAGGCACCTTCCGGTGATTTTCGCGTTCTCGGGGTTCGGTGGCGTGGAGGTGTAGCCCGCTCCTATGTGACGAACTTCCGACTCGGGACACTAGGAGGGTGCTAAGCAATCCACCAGCGGCCTGCCAACCGCCGGCATTATTCCTGGGCCGGCGGGCGGCAGGCCCGAGCAATCGTCATTGTTCAGCACCCTCCTAGAGGACTCCCCCTTCGGTCATTTGCTTGATATCGAGGACATCGTCCAGTTCCTCCTCGTCCAGGAGGCCCTTTTCCAGGACAACCTCGCGGATGGTGCGTCCGGAGGCGAACGCCTCCTTGGCCACTGCAGCGCCCTTGTCGTAGCCGATCCGGGGATTTAGGGCGGTGACCACTATGAGGTTCTGCTCGACCAGCCGGCGAGCCCGCTCCGTGTTCGACTCGATTCCCTCAACGCAACGACTCCTGAAGGTTGAGGCGGCGTTCGTCAGCAACTCTATGCCTTCAAGAAGGTTGTGGGCCATCATCGGCATCATCACGTTGAGTTCGAGGTTTCCGTTCGCTCCGCCCCAGGTGATGGCCGTATCGTTGCCCACCACGTGAGAGGCGACCTGCATCACCATCTCCGGGATCACCGGGTTCACCTTGCCGGGCATGATCGAGGAACCCGGCTGGAGGGAAGGAAGTTTGATCTCGGCGAGCCCGGTCCGCGGACCTGACGACAGCCATCTCAGGTCGTTGGCGATCTTGAAGAGCGACACCGCCACCGTCTTCAGTGCGCCCGAGGCCATGACCACCGCGTCCTTCGCCGCCTGCGCCTCGAAGTGGTTGCCGGCCTCGCGGAACGGATGACCGCTCCTCTCGGCGATCAACCGGATGACCGACGACGCGAATCCGGACGGGGCATTGATACCCGTTCCTACCGCCGTTCCCCCCAACGCCAACTCGTCGAGGTCTGGAAGCACAGCGCTGAGCCTCTCAACACCTCTCCGGACCTGTACGGCGTATCCCGAGAACTCCTGTCCCAATGTCACGGGCGTAGCGTCCATCAGGTGGGTCCGGCCCGACTTGACCACATCTGCGAACGCCCTCGCCTTGGCCTCCAATGATGCCGCCAACCGATCGAGGGCCGGAACCAGGCCCTCGCGAACGTCGGCCGCTGCTGCAACGTGGATGGCCGTCGGTATGACGTCGTTCGACGACTGGCCGTAGTTCACGTGGTCGTTGGGATGGACCAGCCGATCGCCTATCTGCCCGCCGAGTAGTTGAGTGGCCCGGGCGGCGATGACCTCGTTGGCGTTGGTGTTGGTGGAAGTACCCGAGCCGGTCTGGAAGATGTCGAGCACGAACTGGTCGTCGAGAACACCCTCCATCACCTCGTCGGCCGCCGCGGATATTGCGGAGGAGATCTCTGAGGGCACGTAGCCGGCAGCACCTGCGGCTCTCGCCGCCGAACCCTTGATGAGACCTAATGACCAGATGAAACGGCGGCTGAACCTTAGGTTCGAGATCGGAAAGTTCTCCACCGCCCTCTGGGTTGATGCTCCGTACAGTGCGCCGGCCGGAACGCGCACGTCCCCCATCGAGTCCTTCTCTATCCGGTGTCCCACTCGTATCCTCCTTGACCGTCGATGCGGTCCCCTCTCAAGGATCGACGAGTCTACCGGCGCTCTCCGCCATGCAGTGATCCCCGGCGCCCGGGCTGCCCGCGGGAGGACGAGGCATCGTTGAAGTGCCCGAATTCAACTTGGTGCACAGTTGGAGGAAATCGTGATTCGCGGGAATCCCGTCACTGGAGATCGGTCACCCGAACGACCTGGTCGGCAATGCGTGCCCCTATGGCCAGCGCCGAAGTAGCCGCCGGCGACGGAGCGTTGAGAACATGGACCGATCGCCTGCCGGACTGGATTAGGAAGTCGTCGTATAGCCTGCCGTCGCGTGTTAGGGCGAGGGCTCGAACCCCCGGCCTTCCCGGGCGGAGATCACCGGGATCGAGGCCGGGCACCAGCTCCCTGGCGGAGCGCGTGAAACGGCGCGTACTCAGGGAACGTATGATCTCGGTGGCGCCGAACCGCCAATGCCTGAATGCGAACCTGAGGAATCCGGGATAGGTGAGTGACTGGAAGAGTTCCCGGGGCCGCACTGTCGACCACCGGTATCCCTCACGTGCCAGAGTCGGTACGGCACTGGGACCGGCTCGGACCAATCCATCGACCCCCCGGGTTAGATGGACGCCCAGGAATGGGAACCTCGGGTCCGGAACGGGATAGATCGACGACCGGACCATCTCCCTGGAAGCGCCCACGACGTCGTAGTACTCGCCCCGGAAGGACACAATACGGACCTCTGGGTCGATGCCGGCCATCCTTGCCAGATGATCGCTGAACAGCCCGCCACAATTGACGATCGCACCCGCCGTTACGGACCGATCGGGTCCTTCTACCGTAACGTGCGACCTGCCAACGTCTATGTCCCGAACCTGGAACGAGGTCAGGACTTCGGTGTCTCGCTCCCTGAGGACACGCGCGATGGCGCGGCACACCGAAGCAAAGTCCACAGCTCCTGTCTCCGGTACGTGCAGAGCCGCGATTCCTGCGGCATGGGGCTCGATCTCCCGTAGCTGCTCAGGCCCTATGCGTCGCAGCCCGCGAAGCCCGTTCGCTCGCCCCCGCCGCTCGATCTCGGCAAGCGCCGGGAGTTGTCTCTCGCTGGTGGCTACAACGACCTTTCCCTTTTGGTTGTACTCGACTCCCTGCTCGTCGCAGAACCGGACCAAGCGCGCGATCCCCTCCCTGCACAGGACCGCTCTCAGAGAACCCGGACGGTAATAGAGACCGGAGTGGATGACGCCGCTGTTCCGTCCCGATTGATGGGCAGCAAGGTGAGGTTCCTTCTCGAGAACGGCAAGTCTCCGACCGGGTGCTCGCTCGGCCAGCTCAATCGCCGTTGCGAGGCCGACGATCCCCCCACCGATGATCGCCACGTCGAATTCGGTCACCAAGGCCTCAACCGCCTCGCCTCCGCAAGAGCTGACAGTAGACGACACCATACCCTCGCCAACTCGTTCTGCCGAGCGGCCGGCCCGTCGCGAGCACGCCCGGACTCTGGTGTCCACAGCGATACACCTCGCGGGCCCGGACGCCGTTCGCCGGCAAATGAATCCAATTACGGTAGCGTGGCAGACTCATGCGGAGAACGTCGTGACCATCGCCAGCCTTCTCCTCGTAGAGGACGACCAGGCCGTCCGGGAATCGATGAGCCGTGCTCTTCAACTGGAGGGCTTTGAGGTCTCATCGGCGAGCGATGGTCTGGAAGCTCTCGAAGCGATAGCAGCGGCCACACCGGAGGTCATCATCCTTGATGTGATGATGCCCCGCATGGACGGTCTGGAAGTGGCCAGGAGGATCCGGGCAAGAGGATACAACACGCCCATTCTCATGCTGACCGCCCGTCATGAGGTTTCCAGCCGGGTCGCCGGACTCGACGCCGGAGCGGACGACTACCTTGTGAAACCCTTCGCTCTCGACGAGATGCTGGCCCGGATCCGCTCCCTGCTTCGGAGGAGTTCCCTGGCACCACAGAACCAGCGCCTCCGTCTCGCCGATCTGTCACTGGAACCGAAGGGCAGGAGGGTCTTCCGGGGCAATCGGGAGGTGGAGCTCACCAAGACCGAATTCGACCTGCTGGAACTCCTGCTGTTCAACGCCAGAGTCGTACTTCCCCGGAACGTGATCATGGACCGCATCTGGGGCTACGACTTCGAGACCAGTTCCAACCCGCTCGAGGTGTACATCGGTTACCTGCGCCGCAAGATGGAAGCGGACGGAGAACCGAGGCTCATCCAGACCGTGAGAGGCGTGGGGTACGTGGCGAGGGAACCGTGAGCCTCCGCTGGCGGTGGGCCCTGGGACTCGCGGTGGTGGCAGCCGTAGCCATAGGCCTTATCACCATCGCCGCTGTCGTATCGGCCGACCGGCAACTGCGGGGAGCGGTGGACGAGGACTTACGTCACCGTGCCACCCAGCTGGCGCGCCGGAGCGGAACCCTGGATAACACCAACCGGTTCGAGCGAGGACGCATCCTGCGAGGGATCGTGGACTTCGACGCAGTGGTCCAGGCCTTCGACAGCAGCGGGGCCGTGCTGCTGCGCATCGGACCGGAGGGGGTGGCACCTCCGGTCGAACCGGTCGACCTCGAAGTCCTGAACCGCAATGGACATCGGCTGATCCGGGGAGTTGAGGTAGGTGGAACTCCCTACCGGATGATCACGGCGCCGATCGAGCTACGACTACGAGACGGTGGTTCTCCGCTCGGCTTCCAGATCGCCATCGACCACTCCCGAGTGGAAGCCAATCTGGCGGCACTCACCCGCCAACTCGTACTCATCGGAGCTATCGGGGTCATGCTCGTCGGATTCACCGGCTGGGTCCTCGCTTCGCGAGCCGTCCAGCCGATCACCGACCTCACCGACACAGCGGAGCGAATCGCCTCGACCGAGCGACTCGATGCCGCAGGACAGTTGGACATATCGGCTCCGGCCGAGATCGGCCGCCTGGCCGGGGCGTTCTCCTCGATGCTCGCCGCGCTATCAACCTCAAGGCAGGAACAGCAGCGGCTGGTGTCCGATGCGGGTCACGAGTTCCGCACCCCGATAACCGCCCTCACGACCAACCTGGAACTCCTTCGCCGCCAACGAGACCGTATCTCGGGGGAGCAGCGGGATGAACTGATCGATGCCGCCCTCGCCGAGTCCAACCAACTCGCCGATCTGGCCGCAGAACTCGTGGATCTAGCCTCGGATGTTCACCAGGCCGGCGAACCGACGACCGCGATTGATCTCGAATCCCTTGCCTACGGGGTCGCCGACCGCTTCCGCCACATCGGCTGGATGACCATAGAAGTGTCCGGCGTGGGCACGACGGTGACGGGTCGGCGGTTGCAACTGGAACGAGCCCTCGGCAACTTGGTCGACAATGCAACGAAGTGGGCTCGAAGCACGGTCGAGATCGTGTTGCAGGGCAGCACGGTCAGCGTGCGTGACGATGGTCCCGGTGTTCCGGAGGAAGATCTATCCAATATCTTCCGGCGTTTCTACCGTTCTGACGAGGCCCGGACCACTCCGGGATCGGGCCTGGGACTCGCCATCGTGGAGCACCTGGTGAGAGCACATGGTGGCACGGTCTTCGCCCGCAATCTGGCAGGCGGAGGCGCTGAGATCGGATTCAGCCTTCCTCAAGACCTGCACTCTTAGTCCGACGAGGACCCAGCTCGAGACACGGAGAGGGTCCGCAACGCGCCGAGGGCTTCACCGGCAGACGCACATGGCCCCAGCAATCGTCCGTGTTGAGCACCTTCTCGTGTCCCGAATCTCTGTTTCGGTCACGTTTGGAGTAGCGGTGTTATGACAGGAGGGAAGTTCTCTCATAGGTCCGTCGCATACTGGTACGTAACCGCAAAGCACCAAGCGGTCCGTTTTCGGTACCGACCTGGCCGGGCTGGGATCAAGCCGACCTTACGACCCCGGTAGGGGATGACGGGACGCGTTTCGGCGCCGAGCAGGCGGCGGCCGGGGGTGTGGGAACCCGCCGGAGGCGACCGGGCCGGCGGCTTCTCCGTTCTCGGGACCGCATGCCGGTGGTCCGGTAGTGGTCAAGGAGCCAAACGGCGAATCTGCAAGTGATGACACCAGAGTCTCGGCACCTTCGTAGACGGAACGCGGCAACGGGTCCCGGCCGGGAGGAGAAACCGGGACCCGTTACGAAGTGAACTGTTGCGGTCGGGGCTCAGCCGGAGGAGCCTTCCGTCTTGTCCTGGAAACCCTTGCTGCCGCGCGATCCGTGGTCCCAGTGGCCGCCGTGCCCTCCGCGATGCCACGGGCCGGTTCGTCCCATGTGACCGTGACGGGGTCTCGCGAGCTCCCTCAGTTCTTCCTTAGTGATCTCACCATCAGCGAGAGCATCCGCCAGCGGGCCCTCCGGGTCCGTGATCCGGTCCGCGAAGGGAAGCTCGGCTATCTCCTCCGATGTCAGGACACCGTCCTCCCAGAATGAACCAAGCCGAGCCCGCGCCTCACGCATAGCTGCGAGCGCCTCGGTCTTCGCCTCCTCGACGGCAGCGACGATGGTGTCAGACTGATGCTCGGTGATGGTTCCGTCTTCCACCAGCTCCCCGAGAACCTCGTCCAGGACTGCGACCCTGCCGGTCGGTCCGCCTTGGTCGGTTCCTCGGTGCCCGGTGTTCGCCAGGGCGACACTGCCGGCTACCAGCACTAATAGAGCGGCCAGCGGGATGACAATCTTGCGCACAACTCCTCCTTCGGATGCGGTGGCGTAAGCCCCATGGTGCAATCCCAACCTGTGGGCCTCCTGAGAACAACCTGAGGAATCGATGAGAACCGCAGGGGCGAGGCCCGCCGAACACTCGGACCGGGACTGGCACGTCTATTGCCCCGAGATGGGAATGGCGCTGCGGAGGGAGTGTCCGGGACCGGCCGCGCCGGCTAGCCCTGATTCTTCAGGTTTCCGGACACACCCACAGCGACATGCCAAATCAACCTCATCATCGCGACCGGGCCGGGTTCTACCCGACGGGTGAGGACGCGCCGACCCGGGTCGGGACCATTGCAACGGAGTAGTCCCTGATCAGATGCTCACATCCCACGCCCCGATGGGTCCGGCACAGACCCCCGCAAGCAAAAGTCGGGGCTAGAGGTCGAAGGGTGTGTCGGTGAATAGGTCGCTGACCTTCGGGACCGGCCGGGACGGGGCAGGCACCGCCATCCCGAGGCGGGAACGAACCGCTGAGTACCCGCCGCTCTCCAGTTCGCCGGCCAACTCGGGGCCTCCCGAGTCCACGATGGCCCCGCCCATCATGACATGGATCCGGTCGGGTCTCACGAAGTTCAGGATCCGGCTGTAGTGGGTGATCATCAGCACCGCCACGTCATCGCTCCGCATCGCTGCGACCGCCTGCGCCACCTGCTTCACGGTGTCGATATCGAGACCAGAGTCGATCTCGTCCAGCACCATGACCCTGGGCTGAAGTACCGCCATCTGGAATATCTCGGAGCGCTTCTTCTCGCCTCCTGAGAGACCTCCGTTGACCGCCCGGCCGAGGAAAGGTTCCATACCGAAGCGCCGGGCCTGTTCTCCGATCCTGGTAGCCACGCTCGCGGCCGGTACACCCAGTGACAGCGCTGCTTCCTCCACGAAGATCGACAGATCCAATCCGGGGATCTCCACCGGGTACTGGAAGCCCTGGAGGAGTCCGGCTCGGGCCCTTTCGTCGACGGCCAACTCTGCGATTGCCGCGCCGTCCACATGGATGGTCCCGGTGACCTGGTAGCCGGGCTTGCCCGCCATGGCATGGCACAGGGTGGACTTGCCGGAACCGTTGGGGCCCATGATGGCGTGCACCTCACCGAACGGCACCGTAAGGTCGACCCCCTTCAGAATCTCGAGAGTACCCACGGAAGCCCTGAGTCCTCCTACCTTCAGCGCGGTCCGCGTCATACCTCCCCCAAGTCCGGCTCGAGCTGCACCATCACCTTGCCGTCTTCCTCCCGGATCTGGTAGCTGGGAACGGGTCTGGTGGCGGGTAGGGATCCCGGGCGGCCGGTCCTCACATCGAACTCCGAACCGTGGCGCGGGCACTCCACGTCGTAGTCGAACAGTTCCCCTTCTGCCAGGGACGCCTCCTGATGGCTGCACCGATCGCCGATAACGTAGAGTTCTCCTTCGATGCGGAACACGGCCAGCCGGTGACCGGCTACATCCACCCGCAATCCACCCTCCGGGAAGCCGTCGGACGCTCCAACCTCCACCCACTCCATCACGACCCGCTCCTCCTCTGAGCTGCCGCGAATTTGGAGGCAACGGCCAGCCGGGACGGCGCTGCCAGGCTAGGTATCGCCAGGTCGGAGATTATCTCATCGAAGAAACCGCGAACCAGCAGTCGTTCCGCGCGATCGCGAGCCAGGCCCCTGCTCATCAGGTAGTAGAGCTGTTCCCCGTCGAGTGGCCCGGAGGACGACCCATGGCCGCACTGGAGGTCATCGGTGAGGATTTCGAGGTTTGGGACCGAATGGACCTTGGCGCGGTCCGACAGGACCAGATTGCGATTGGTCTCGAAGGCTGACGTGCCCACGGCGGGGTTCTCGATGCGCATCAGACCGGTCCACACCGCCTGGGCCCGGTCGGCCACCGCTCCCTTGAGGAATATGTCGGACGTCGTGCGGGCACCACGGTGGGTTACGTAGGTCCGGTAGTCGAGCACCTGGCGGCCATCCCCGAAGTAGATGCCGCCCATCTTGATCGATGATCCGAGTCCGGCGAGGTTGATGCCCAAGCGCTGGCGGGCGTAACGGCCACCCAAACCGATCTCATGGATCCGCAGCGTGGCGTCGCGGTCCGCCACGAAATTGTGGTGGGCCACCATCCGAGCGGCGTCCCCAAGATGCTGGACCACGGACACGGTGAGACGGGCGTTCTGTCCGGCGAGGACTTCCACGACGGGGCTGACCAGCACTCGGGCACCGGGAGCGGACCGGTACAGCAACAGCACCGAGCCCTCCGAGCCGGGACCTCCCACCACCGTGATATGCGGGAACCCGACCGAGCCCTCGATAACCGACTGGACATCGACCAGTACCGGGGCAGGAACGGCTTGGCCGGCACGGAATAGGACGACCCCTCCAGGAGGCGCGAACGCTTGATTGGCGGCGGTGAAGATATCGATCCCAGCAGATCCTGCGGTCCGGTAGTGCGGAGCGATCATCCCCTCGTCGACATCGAGCAGCCCGCCGACGACGGGCTCATCTCCCTCGGCGGCCACCACAGTCCCGTCGACCAGCGTCAAGCGACCGCTGATACCGTCCAGCGAGTCTATGTACTCGTCACTTCCCAGTTCTGCGGATGGTTCTCCGGCAGGCCGGAAGTCGTCCAGCGCAAAGTCCA
This sequence comes from bacterium, assembly GCA_026710435.1. Taxonomy (GTDB): domain Bacteria; phylum Actinomycetota; class Acidimicrobiia; order Spongiisociales; family Spongiisociaceae; genus JAPPFW01. The sequence goes on from JAPOQZ010000207.1 coordinate 9,004, forward strand.
GATCCACGTACTTCCAGTCCTCGTCCTTCTCGCTGGGCATGGAAGACGACGACCAGACCTCAAGGCCACGGTGGCGCGATGCTGCGAGCCACGCGGGCAACGTGTGGTCGTGCTGCGCGATTTGAACGTAGGGTGATGATCCGGACACAGACCGGCTCCTCCACGGAACGGGAATCCGATGGTAGACGGGATGGCCATGGTATCCGTACTACCACCGTTGTGCGAGACCGGATGTCACCGCGGTGTCGAACTGGCGTACGCCGGCGGTCTCAGGAATCCCTCAGGAGCCGGGCAGCCCGCCCGAAGACTGCGTCCAGCATCTCCTCGGTCAGCCGTCCGGTGAACGTGTTCTGCTGCGATGGGTGGTAGCAACCGATCAGCGCCGGCGCGTCAGGCCCGAGATCCACCTCGATCCCGTGCGCGAACCGGGGACGGGGGCGCGCTACCCTCCATCCACGTCCTATCCCGAGTCGCAGCGTCTGATCGAAGGCCATTCCTCCGAGTGCGACAATCACTCTCACACGCCGGCAAAGATCGAGTTCGCGGTTGATCCACTCCGCGCAGGTATCCCGCTCCTTGGGCAACGGACGGTTGCGCGGTGGGACGCATCTGACGATGGCGGTGATCGCCGCGTCTCGGAGTTCGAAGCCGTCACCGCGACTGATCGCGTCCGGCCGGTTCGCGAAACCCGCCCGGTACAGCGACCGGAAGAGCCACTCTCCGGACCGGTCGCCAGTGAACATGCGTCCGGTCCGGTTCGATCCATGGGCCCCCGGGGCTAACCCGATTATGAGCAGGCGGGCCGACGGGAGGCCGAGCATCGGAACCGGACGGGCCCAGTAGTCATGATCGGCGAATGCCGCTCGCTTTGATACACCCACCTCCTCCCGCCAAGCAACCAGCCGAGGGCATCGCCGGCACTCGACCAATGCCTCCTGCAGTCGCTCGAACTCCGGGGTGGTCACTACGGCGACTCCTGCACAACTGGTGTCCCGGCATCCAAGCCGTCGGACCCCGCCTCCGGTTCCGCGTCCAGCGCTTCGATCTGGAACCGGCTGCGGGAGTTCCAGAGCATCCACCCCAAGGCCTGGTCCTCGGCCGCCTCGATCTGCTCTCGAACCCCGGACGGGGTGTAGTAAAAGTCCTGGAGCCAGGGTCGGATGACAGCAGCGCCTTCCAATCGCTCGATCCCGTCGGCGAGAGCCTCCGACACGACAACCCCGGGATGGTCGTTGGGTCTGTCCAAACCGAACCATCCTTTCGAGTAGTGGCTCGGGTAGAGCATTGGCGATATCACGTCGATCGTACGGGATAGGACGCCGAGTTCCTGGCCGATGCCGCCATCCCCTCGAGCAGATGTAATGAATCCGAATATGTCTGCCGCTACGACACACCCATGCGGATGGAGACGGTCTGCCGCCTCCTGCAAGAAGCCGGTGATGACTGCCTCTCTCATATCGGGCGAGCCGCCAAGGTCGAAGCGGACGTAGTCGGGGAACCCCTTCGGGTATCCGTCCGGGTACCGGACGTAGTCGAACTGGATCTCGTCGAATCCCGCCAAGCAGACTTCTTCGGCCAGATCTAGTGCGTAGGAGCGAGCACCGGGATCGGTGGGATCGAGAAAGAACTGGTCGCCCATCCTGAACGGCTGGCCGCGCGCGCTGTCGTAGATGGCGAGTTCGGGCTCCCGGCGAGCCGAGATGGGATCCTGGAACGTCACGACTCGGGCTATCTTGTAGAGCCCTCTGCGGTCCATCTCAGCGATAACCTGATCCAGGTCGTACAGTTCGTCGACGGCGTTTACTCGGTGCGCGAGTTCCACGCCGGTGTCGTAGAACACCCTCCCCGACTCATCCTTGACATCGATCACTAAGGCGTTGACGACGGTCTCGTCCGCCACCTCGAGCAACTCCTGCCACATTCCGGGCTCCCTGAAGACGTTGAAGGCTATGTGGAGTGCCCTGATGATCTTCGGCGCCGTCTCGATCTCGATGACAAGGGTCTCTCCGTCCCAAACGTACTCGGTGTCGTGCCACCCGGGCTTGTTGACGAAGACCGTTCCCGCCAAGGCCCTGACTATCTCGAAGCGACCGGACCGATCGGTTATGACGTGTGAATCACCTAATGACACCGAAGCCGCCGGGAGTCCGAAGCGCGCTCCGTCGATGACCGCACCGCGCAGCACCACAGGACGCAGGGTCAGTTCGAATGGCTCCTCCTGAAAGCCGTCCACTGCGACTGCCGCCGGGAAGAATCCTTCCGCCTCGACCGAGATCGGAAGCGTCTCCCCCTGCCACCGAACACGTAGGAGCCCCGATGAATCGCTCACGACGCGGCTCTCCCCCGCAGTTGCAGCCGCTCCCACGATGGGAATCCCCTGGTCGTCGTGCACCCTCACCGCCACCGTCGGAAGGCGTTCAGCAGGGGGAATCGGCGTCTCACCCACAACCACCACCGACTGGGCCATGCACGCCGACAGGAAGACCGCCCAGGTGGCGACACCGGTCGCGGGCCAACGCCAAGGCCATCTCCTCGGCGTCCTCCCGATGCAGTTAGGACGGCGGCGAGTCCTCACCGGCGACTCCTCTCGGAACAGGACAGAGCGCGGACATCCACGGACGGACGACCGGATAGCCTCGACAACGACCGGGGCATCCTTGTCACCCACTTTCTCTCCGGAAGATTAGCGATCCGGCCGGACTGGGCTCGAGAGTGGGTGCTCCGGTCGAATCGAACCCTGACATAGGGCCCCTCAGCAGCGCCATTTACCCCCGATCCTAGGAGGGTGCTGAACAATGACGATTGCTCGGGCCTGCCGCCCGCCGGCCCAGAAATTATGCCGGCGGTTGGCAGGCCGGTGGTGGATTGCTCAGCACCCTCCTAGCACCACATTGCGAAAAACGGCCGAGGGTGATACGTTGCCTTGTCTCAAACGTAATGAGCGAGACGCGGGGGGGACAGCGATCGTAGCGAGGGAAACCTTGCCGTTGGCCGATGCCGTCGGCATGTATCTCGAGGAGGTGTCCGAGCACTCTCTCCTCACGGCCGAGGACGAGGTCGCCCTGGCCCGTACCATCGAGCACGGCGTCTGGGCCAAGCTCGAACTGGAATCGAAAGAGGATGCGGACGCCGCCGAGCAGCGCAAACTGCACCTCCTCGTACAGGAAGGCGAGGAAGCGAAGGCCGTCTTCATCAGATCGAACCTCCGCTTGGTCATCTCGATCGCCAAGCGCTACGCGGGCCGGGGACTGGATCTCATCGACCTGATCCAGGAAGGCAACCTGGGCCTGATACGAGCCGTCGAGAAGTTCGACTGGCGCAAGGGATTCAAGTTCTCCACATACGCGACCTGGTGGATCCGCCAAGCCATCACCCGCGGCCTCGGGAATCAGGCCCGGACCATCCGGCTCCCGGTACACATGGTGGACATCGTGCGGACCGTCAAGGAAACCTCCATTCTGCTGGCCGAGGAGTTCAGGCGGCATCCCACCCGCGAGGAGATCGCCGAGGCGAGCGGGCTGGATGTGGAACGGGTGAACGCTGCGCTTGATACCCCCAACCACACTATTTCGCTGGACCGCCCGGTCGGAGAGGACGGCGACGCGGTTCTCGGCGACTTCGTAGAGGACAAGAACGCCGACGATCCCTTCATCCAAGCAGCGGTGTCGCTTCGCCGTCGCCATATCGAAGAGGCCCTGGAGGTCCTGGAGCCCAACGAGCGGCTGGTGATCATCAAGCGCTACGGACTAGGGGGATCGGATCCCCACACTCTCACGGCGATCGGCGGCATGCTGGGGCTGACCCGTGAGCATGTAAGGAAGATCGAGAGACGTGCCCTCGCAAAGCTACGGCATCCGTCGTTTTCCTGCGGACTCAAATACCTGCTGGAACTGTGATCGGCGACCCGCATACGTGGATCGAGTCCCGCGGTCCCTGATCGGGAGAGTGTGAGAACCTAGATAGCAGCGGGCCTCTGGGATTGGTTCGGGCTGGTTCTTCCTGTTTCCCGCCACGCCCACCCATGGACGGCCGGTTCAAGCCTGTTTGTGGATTCTCTCGCATGCAGGCGACGGGTGCGGGTCGCTCCCGAGTCGGCGGGTTGTCGACTCCGCCGTTATCTCAGGTCAGGAGTCTGCCAATAGGATGCCCATCCGCTCAGACAAACCCTGTGCAGCATCAATCGGGGGTAGCGGTAAACGCCTCCGTTCCTGCGACCCGGGGTTGGTCACGGGGACCTCAACCGGGCGTAACGAGACCCGACCGGATCTCGACCGGGTAAGCAGGAAATCGATCGGAGGCTGGGACCGCCCGGCGATCAGCCGACAGCGCCGGCGGCTGCCATGTTCAACTCGATGAGGCGGTTCATCTCCACCGCGTACTCCATCGGGAGTTCCTTGACTATGGGTTCGATGAACCCCGCCACCACCATCGAGGTGGCCTCGTCCTCGCTCAAGCCCCTGCTCATCAAGTAGAAGAGTTGTTCCTCGCCCACCTTGGACACGGTCGCCTCGTGGCCGATCTCGGTATCTGCCTCCTCGATCTCCATGTACGGATAGGTGTCCGAGCGGCTGGTGTCGTCGAGGATCAGCGCGTCGCACCTCACGAAGGACTTGGCGGATTCGGAACCCGGCTCGACCCGCACCAGTCCCCGGTAACCGGCCCGGCCACCACCCGTGCAGATGGACTTCGACAGGATTGTGGAGGTGGTGTTCGGCGCGGCGTGCACCATCTTGGCGCCTGTGTCCTGGTGCTGCCCGGAACCGGCAAACGCGATGGACAGCACTTCGCCATGAGCGCCCGGCTCCATCAGCCAGACCGCCGGGTACTTCATAGTTAGCTTGGAACCTAGATTGCCGTCAACCCATTCCATGGTGGCGTCGGCGTAGGCGGCAGCCCGCTTGGTAACCAGGTTGTAAACGTTGTTCGACCAGTTCTGGATGGTGGTGTAACGGCACCGCCCTCCCCGCTTGACGACGATCTCCACAACAGCCGAGTGCAGGGAGTCGGTCGAGTAGACCGGGGCGCTGCAACCCTCGACGTAGTGGCAGAAAGCTCCCTCGTCGACGATGATCAGCGTCCGCTCGAACTGGCCCATGTTCTCGGAGTTGATCCGGAAGTAGGCCTGCAGGGGCTGATCGACATGCACGCCTGGAGGCACGTAGATGAAGGAACCGCCCGACCAGACGGCCGAGTTGAGGGCGGCGAACTTGTTGTCGTTGGGAGGGATGATCGTTCCGAAGTGCTCCCTGACCAGGTCGGGATGCTCCCGTACCGCCGAGTCCATATCCATGAACAGGACGCCGAGCTCCTCCAGATCCTCCCGGTTCCGGTGGTATACGACCTCCGACTCGTACTGTGCCGTGACCCCGGCCAGGAACTTGCGCTCCGCCTCCGGGATGCCCAGCTTCTCGTACGTGTCCTTGATGGATTCGGGCACCATGTCCCAGTCCTTGGCCTGCTCCTCGGCCGGCTTGACGTAGTAGTAGATATTGTCGAAGTCGATCTCGTCGAGAAGTCCCCCACCTCCCCATGTGGGTATGGGCTTCCTCAGGAACCGCCGGTACGACTTGAGACGGAATTTCAGCATCCACTCCGGCTCACCCTTTATAAGCGACATCTCCCGGATGATGTCCTCGGAGAGACCTCTCTCAGGCTTGAATACGTATTCGTCCTCCGGGTCGCTCCAGCCGAGTTTGTAAGCACCCAGGTCAATGTCAACTGTCGTCATCAGACACTCCCACCGTCACCTCTGGCGAGTATTGGTGTGGTAGGTCCCCTCCGATCCGTAGAAGGGCCACGCTGATCATGATAGCCTCGCGTCCGCCCAACAGGAAGGACAAACTTGTCAGCGCCAGGGCATGTCGGTTGGTGTGACGGGTGCCGGCATCGTCGTGCCGCCCATCAGAAACGCGTCGACGGAGGCCGCGCAGGCCCGGCCCTCGGCTATGGCCCACACGATCAGTGATTGGCCCCGGCCCATGTCGCCGGCTACGAAGACACCTTCCACATCGGTAGACCAAGAACGGTTCCTCGCCACGTTTCCGCGGGGTGTCGTGGCCACTCCCAGTTGCTCCAGCATCGGAGAGCGCTCCGGCCCGGTGAAGCCGAGCGCCAGCAGGACAAGATCCGCCCGGAACTCGCGGTCGGTGCCGGCGATCATGTCGAACGACATCCGCCCGTCGCGGAAGGAGAGGTCGACTTGATGTGTGCGGAGAGCCCTCACCCGGCCGTTGCCGACGAACTCCTCCGTGTTGATGGCGAACTCTCGAACACCACCCTCCTCGTGGGCAGACGAGACCCGGTACATGAGAGGCCAGGTAGGCCAAGGTGTGCTGTCGGCTCTCGTATCGGGCGGGCGGGGCATTATCTCGAACTGGTGGACGGAGGCTGCGCCCTGCCGGTGGACGGTTCCCAGGCAGTCCGCCCCGGTGTCCCCCCCTCCGATGATGATCACATGCTTGCCGGATGCCGATACCGGAGGCTCCTCTATGTCGCCGGCCTGGACCCGGTTGGCCATCGGAAGGAATTCCATGGCCTGGTGGATTCCGTCCAGGTCCCTGCCCGGAATGGGAAGATCGCGCCACTGCGTGGCGCCCGCCGCCAGGACCACCGCGTCGAAACCCTCCATCAGTTCATCTGCGGCCGGATCGACACCCACGTCGGCGTCCACCACGAACACTGTTCCTTCCTCCTGCATCTGGGCGATGCGCCTGTCTAGGAATCGCTTCTCCATCTTGAACTCGGGGATGCCATAGCGGAGAAGACCGCCAATACGGTCGGCCCGCTCGTAAACGGTGACCCCGTGGCCGGCCCTGGTCAGCTGCTGGGCGGCCGCGAGGCCGGCCGGGCCGGATCCGACCACCGCCACCCTCTTGCCGGTCACCGTGGTGGGCAGTATCGGAGCCACCAGTCCCTTTCTCCAGGCCCGTTCGATGATCTCCAACTCCACCTGCTTGATGGTGACCGGATCCGCGTTGATGCCGAGCACGCAGGCTGCCTCGCAAGGCGCCGGGCACAGCCGGCCCGTGAATTCGGGAAAGTTGTTGGTTGCGTGGAGACGGTCGATCGCCTCCTGCCAGTTCCCCCGGTGGACCAGGTCGTTCCAGTCAGGAATGAGGTTTCCCAGCGGACAACCCCCGTTGCAGAAGGGGATCCCGCAGTCCATGCACCTCGACGCCTGATCGCGCAGATCCTGGGAGGGGAACTCCTCGTAGACCTCCTTCCAGTCGAGCAGGCGCACCGGCACGGACCGGCGGGTCGGCATCCGGCGTCCGTGCTTCAGGAAACCCTTGATGTCACCCATGCGCCGCTGCCATGATCACGTCGAGTACGGGCTCCCCGGTGGCTTCCGCTTCACGAACCGCTTCCATGACCCTCTTGTAGTCGTCCGGCATCACCTTCACGAAGCGGCGCACCTCCTCGTCCCAGCGATCCAGCAAGCGGGAGGCCAGCGCCGAGTCGGTCTCCAGGTAGTGAGCCGTGATCCGGTTGTGAAGAAAGCTCAGATCGTCGTCGTCGAGAGGACCGAGCGACACCATTTCCGTGTTGACCCGGCTCGGGAACGATCCGTCCTGGTCGTAGACGTACGCTATCCCACCCGACATTCCCGCCGCGAAGTTCCGGCCTGTGCGGCCGAGGATCACCGCCCGGCCGCCGGTCATGTACTCGCAACCGTGGTCGCCGACTCCCTCGACAACCGCAACCGCTCCCGAGTTGCGGACGCAGAAGCGCTCCCCCACCACGCCGCGCAGGAACATCTCTCCCGAGGTGGCGCCGTAGAGGATGACGTTCCCGGCGATGATGCTGTCCTCCGCCACGAGAGGCGCCTCGGGCGGAGGTTTCAGCACGATGCGTCCGCCTGAGAGGCCCTTGCCGACGTAGTCGTTGGCACTCCCGATGAGTCGCAAGGTGATGCCCTTGGGCAGGAAGGCCCCGAAACTCATTCCGGCGTTCCCGCCGAAGTTGATCGTGATGGAATCGTCTGGAAGCCCTTCTGCCCCGTAACGCCGGGTCACGTGGTAGCCGAGAAGGGTTCCCACTGAGCGGTTCACGTTGCGTATGGGCAAGTCGAGCGTCACGGGAGCGCCCCCGGCCAGGGTGCCCTCCGCCAGTTGGATCAGGGTCTGGTCGAGGACCTGGTCCAGGCTGTGGTCCTGCGCGGTGGTCTGGCGCCTGGCCTGTCCTGGGGAGAGTTGCGGTACATGCAGGATCGGCGACAGATCCAGACCGTCGTTCTTCCAGTGGTCCACGGCATCCCGCAGCTCGAGCAACTCGGCGTGCCCGATGGCCTCGTCGAGGCTTCTGAACCCGAGTTCGGCCAGGATCTCGCGGACTTGCTCAGCTATGAACTTCATGAAGTTGACCACGAACCTGGCCTTTCCGGTGAACCGCTCGCGCAGTTCCGGGTTCTGGGTGGCAACTCCCACCGGACAGGTGTCGAGATGGCACACCCGCATCATGATGCAGCCCGAGACCACCAGGGGCGCGGTGGCGAATCCGTACTCATCGGCGCCCAGCAGGGCGGCGATCACGACGTCCCGGCCGGTCTTCAACTGGCCGTCCGCCTGGACGACGATCCGGTCACGCAACCCGTTGAGCAGGAGGGTCTGCTGGGTTTCGGCCAGGCCGATCTCCCAGGGCGCGCCGGCGTGCTTGATGGAGGTGAGGGGTGAAGCCCCGGTTCCGCCATCGTGGCCGGAGATCAGGACCACATCGGCTTTGGCCTTGGCGACACCAGCCGCCACCGTCCCAACCCCCATCTGGGCGACCAGCTTCACGTGGATCCGGGCTTCCGGGTTGGAGTTCTTCAAGTCGTGGATGAGCTGCTTGATGTCCTCGATGGAGTAGATGTCGTGGTGGGGGGGAGGCGAGATGAGACCTACCCCTGGAGTCGACATGCGGGTCTTCGCGATCCAGGGGTACACCTTGTAGCCGGGTAGCTGGCCTCCCTCGCCGGGCTTTGCCCCCTGCGCCATCTTGATCTGCAGGTCCTCGGCATTGACGAGGTACTCCGACGTGACCCCGAACCGTCCGGAGGCCACCTGCTTGACCGCGCTCCGCCGCAAGTCTCCGTTCGCGTCCGGGATGTTGCGATCCGGGTCCTCACCCCCTTCGCCGGTGTTGGACTTGGCTCCGATCCGGTTCATGGCGATGGCGAGCGTCTCATGGGCCTCCTTCGAGATGGAACCGTAGGACATGGCCCCGGTGCTGAACCGCTTCATGATCTCGGAAGCCGGCTCCACCTCGCCGATCGGCACCGAAGTTCTCTCATCGGTCCTGAAGCGGAACAGGCCCCGCAGGGTGCCGAGGCGTTCGGACTGCTCGTCCACGAGGCGGGTGTACTCGTTGAAAATGTCGTAGCGACCTGCCCGGGTCGAGTGCTGGAGCTTGTACACGGTTTCAGGGTTGAACAGGTGGTGCTCACCCTCCCGGCGCCACTGGTACTCGCCACCCCCGTCGAGGTCCCGGTGTGCAGTCTCCCCCGGGTTCTCGGCAAAGGCGGCTCGATGACGGTGGATCGCCTCGGCCGCGATGACGTCGAGACCCACCCCTCCGATCCGGCTGACGGTGCCCGTGAAATAGCGATCGATGACATCGGGGCCGATGCCCACCGCCTCGAAGATCTGGGCGCCTATATAACCCGTAACGGTGGCGATACCCATCTTCGACATAACTTTCAGGATCCCCTTGCCGGCGGCCTTCACGTAGTTGGCCTTGGCCTTACCCGGATCCATTCCCGCCAGCCCCTGGTGGCGCCCTTCGATCATGTGGTCGATGGCGGCGAAGGCCATGTAGGGGTTCACGGCCGTCGCACCGAAGCCGAGCAGCAGGCAGAGATGGTGTACCTCCCGGGCGTCCCCGGTCTCGACGATCAATCCGACCCGGGTGCGGTTCCGGGTCCGGACCAGGTGATGGTGAACGGCCGCGGTAATCAGGAGAGACGGGATCGGAACCCGGTCCGGTCCCAAATCCCGATCCGAGAGAATGATCGCCCACACGCCCGAGTCGATCAACCGGTCCACCTCTTCGCAGACCTGCTCTATCGCCTCCCGCAGGCCCTCACCGCCTCCGCCGGGAGGAAAGTGGCAGCGCACCACTGCAGCCGACCCCCCGACCTGCGGAGCTTCGTCCATACGAAGCAGTGACGCCAACTCGCCGTTGTCGATGACAGGGCGATCGAGTTCGATCATGTTGCACGAGCCGGGTCCGGGGTCCAGCAGGTTGGATTCGGGGCCGATGGTGGTCCGCATCGACGTGACCAGTTCCTCCCGGATCGCATCGAGGGGAGGGTTGGTCACTTGGGCGAACAGTTGCTTGAAGTAGTCGAACAGCAGGCGGGTGCGTTTCGAGAGGACAGCCGGCGGCGTGTCGGTCCCCATGGAGCCGAGCGCCTCCTCTCCGCCGAACGCCATCGGGGCGATGAGGATCTTCAGGTCTTCGTGGGTGTAACCGAAGGCCTGGAGGCGCTGGAGAGTCGGAAGCTGCCCGCTCTCGTCGGGAGCCGCCTCCGGGAGCGTTCGAAGATGGACGAGGCCGTCGCCGAGCCACGCACTGTACGGCCGTGCCGTGGCCAGGTCCTGCTTGATCTCCACGTCCCTGACGATCCGGCCCCTGACGGTGTCGACAAGGAACATCCTTCCGGGGCGGAGGCGGCCTTTCTCGACGATGCGCGACTGTGGAACGTCGGTCACTCCCACTTCCGACGCCATGACAACGAGGTCGTCGTCGCTGACCCAGTAGCGCGAGGGACGTAGCCCATTGCGGTCCAGCACCGCGCCGATCTGCCTCCCGTCGGTGAAGGCAATGGAAGCCGGACCGTCCCAAGGCTCCATCAAGGACGCGTGGTACCGGTAGAAGTCCCGCACCGACGGATCCATGCTGTCGTGGTTCTCCCACGGCTCGGGGATCATCATCAGAACCGCCTCCGGCAGCGTGTAACCCCCCATGTATAGGAGTTCCAGGACCTCGTCGAACCCCGCGCTGTCCGACACCCCGGGAGTGCAGACCGGGAAGATACGGCTCAGGTCTCCGGGGATCAGGTCGGTGGCGAGCAGGCTCTCCCGGGCCCGCATGAAGTTGCGGTTGCCTGCGATGGTGTTGATCTCTCCGTTGTGGGCGATCATCCGGTACGGGTGAGCCAGCGGCCACATCGGGAAGGTGTTGGTGGAGAAGCGTGCGTGGACGAGAGCGATAGCGCTCTCGACCCGGTCGTCGTGGAGGTCGGGGAAGAAGTCGGCCAGTTGCAGCCCGGTGAGCATCCCCTTGTAGATGAGTGTCCGGCTGGACAGACTGGGGAAGTAGACGCCCTCGTGCATGGTGGGTGCCCCGCCGATCGCCTCGAATGGGCGATCACCACCGTCCACCAAGCGGACCTCGTGCTCGATCCGCTTCCTCACCACGTAGGCGCGTCTCTCCAGGGCCATCCCGGAAGCACCCCGTCCGTCAACGAACAGCTGCCGCATCCTCGGCATGGTCTTGAGAGCATCCCGCCCCGCGACCGAAGGGTCGATCGGCACGTCCCGCCAGCCCAGAACTTCGAGACCCTCGTCGGTCACGATCCGCTCGACTTGCCGGACGCCGAGTGCGGTTAGATCCTCCCGGTCGGGAAAGAAGGCGATCCCCGTGGCGTAGCGGCCGACCGGCGGTAGGGCGAATGGCACCGCGGCGCGCAGGAAACGGTCTGGAACCTGCAGCAGGATACCGGCTCCGTCCCCGGACTCCGGATCGGAACCCGTCGCTCCCCGGTGCTCCATGTTGCAGACGGCCCCGATGGCGAGAGAGACCAGATGGTGGCTGCGCCTACCCTTGAGATCCGCGACGAAGTTGACGCCACAAGCGTCCCGCTCGAACTCCCTCCGGTAGAGACCCGCCATGCAGTTCCCCTCTCCCCCGTGATCGACCTACCTGAGGGTCCGCACCGACCGGCCCCAGCCTGCCGGAGCTCGGGATGGTCGGCTATCCGCCCACCAGGTAAAGACATCTATTCTACACCCCTGGACTCGGCGAGAATCCACTCTTTCCAGCGACCGTGATAATTTGGTGACCATGCCAGTGATCGTGATAGGCGCCGACACCCCGGTCGGGAGAGCAGCGGTGAAGGCCATAGTTCCGGCCGCGGCGGAAGTCCGTGCCTTCATCTCCGATGCGCAGCAGGCAGGCGCGCTCAAGGCGCGTGGCGTGAAGGTGGCCCTCGGCGACGTATCGGACTTCTCCCATGTCGAAGCGGCTGCCCTGAACTGCTTCTGCGCTGTCCTCGTGGCTGAAGCAGCCATGGACGGGCGGGAACGATCATTTGCTGCCACCGGGCAGGAGGTGTGGGAGGGATGGGCCACCGCCATCCGGAACGCCGGTCTGCAGAGGACGATCTGGGTGAGCAGCAACGAATTCCAAGCACAGCTTCCCTCGTCGACTCCCGAGGTGGCAACCGTACTTGTTAGCGGCAGCACCGGGGAGGCGGCCCGAGCAATCGCCGAACTCGAAGAGGCACAGAACCTACCCTGAACCATGGACATGTAGGTTCGCTCCGGGTTGATTCCCTCTGAATCGACTCAAAGCCCGCGACCGGGAGCATCGGGGCCACATCACCGCGCTTCAGCGCCCCGATCGCCAGTCCGGATAGGAGTAACAGCCTGCACAGGGAGGACCGCCAGCTATCCATCACCCACTCCACCCGTGTACACGTCATCCTGGATGGCGTTCACATCCTCCTCCACCTGGTCGTCCGCTGGCAACAACTCGATCCTGGTCTTCTGTGTGAACTCAGGCGAGCACTCAGCCCGCGGTGACAGCGCAGCCGGATCCGCCCGGGCCGTTAGTCGAGCTAAGTAGCGAAACTTCCCCGTGTCCTCAAGATCTCTCCGAGTGCTGCAGCAGCGTCGGGATGGGTGCTGGCGTGGGGCGCAACGCGAAGGTAGCCGCCCCGTTCCGTGAGGAAGAAACCCGCTTCGGTCAAGCGGGCATACGCGTCGGCTGACGACTCGCCGGAAGGACGGAAGGTGACGATCCCACTGCGCTCCGAGTCGCTCAGCGGGGGGCAAAGCACTACGGCTCCGGCAGCAAGAACTTCCTCCTCGACGGACTTGGACCGGGCAATCACCGCTCTCTCGACATCCTCCATAGGGACCTCGCCGAGGGCTTCAAGAGAGCCGCGGAGGGCCGCAACCGCGGTGAATGGAGGGCTCCCCATGGTGAAGCGACCGGCGTCGGAAAGCGGAGGATGGGGAAGCGGAACCTGGACATCGAACGGATCCTCGACACCGGGCCAGCCCACCAGGGTGGGCGAGAGCCTTTCCAGCGCCCGGTCGGAAACGGCCATCACGCCGACGCCGCCACCGGCCCGCAACCACTTGTGACCGGCCGCGACCGCAACGTCGACATGCTCCATCGAGAATTCCAGCGCGCCCTGACCCTGAACGGCGTCGATCACCAGGAGTGCATCCCCAGCAGCTTCCCGCAGCGAAGCGAGGTCGCATCTGAAACCGGTGTGGTAGTCGACGTAGCTGGCAGCAACCGCAACTGTGGAAGTATCGACCGCGTCGGCAACCAGATCCGCGGTGAGGCGACCTGCCTGCACCTCGACCATTCTGAGTTCGATGCGGCCTGCTTCTGCTGCCCGTGTCCAGGGGTAGAGATTCGCGGGAAACTCGGTCTCCGGAACCACCACCGACCCGCGAGGAAGTCCGAACGCTACCGTGAAGAGCCCGGTAGAGGTGTTGGGAACGATCCCCACCCGCCCCGGATCGGTCCTCAGTAGTCGGGCAGCGAGGGCGGCGGTCGTCCCGAGTTCGCCCATGACGAACGGCACCAGTTTCTCCGTCCGCCCGGCCATGACCTCGGCCATCGACGCCAGACGACGGCGGGCCGGGATGGACATGGCTCCGATGGCCGCGAAGTCAACAAATCCGAACGGCTCGTCATAGTGGTCGAGGAATGATCGCGGGAGGCTCATCAGTACCGGAAGACTAGAGCGCGTTCACGCTATGCACAGTCAATACGGTGCTGCGGGTCCCGTGGTTGGTCTGTGGGGCGGCGGTGGGATATGGCGCCGCAAGCGGCGTCTATGGCAAGGACTCGCCGACGAAGGCGTACCCGCCAGGGTACGTCGAGGAGGCAGGACGCAGCCAAAGGCGTCGATGGCGGTCCAGAGCACGCCACCCGCAACGCAGACCAACCACGATCACCAGGTTGGTCTGTGCAGATGCCAAACCTCCATGTCGACGAACAGCGGGACAACCTGGGTCCTCGTCTTTTCGAGCATCCCCGACGGGCCCTACGCTATGCCCACCGTCTGGAACCGGAGTGTTGAATGGCCGATCTACCGGCGACAACCGGGGCACTCGTCATCGGATGCGGGATTGTCGGCGCCTGCACGGCCTACCACCTGGCGCGCTCCGGGGTGGACGTGACCGTCCTGGAGCGGGACACGATCGGCTCTGGATCGACCAGCAAAGCGGCCGGAGGGTTCAGGGCACAGTTCTCCGACGAACTCAATATCAGGATGGCCGTCGAGAACATCCGACGTCTGGTGAACTTCGATGCAGAGTTCGACACCGACATCGGAATGAAGCAGTGGGGTTACCTCTTCTTGCTGAGAGAAGGCGAAGTGGAACCGTTCCGTAACGCTGTCGACTTGCAGCGGTCTCACGGCGTGCCTTCCGAACTGATCGACGTGGGCACGGCTAGGGAAATGGTTCCTGGAATCCGGACCGACGACCTGGTGGCTGCCACCTTCTGCCCGCTGGACGGTACCTGTACCCCGGAGGCCGTGGCCTACGGATACGCCCGCGCCGCTTCCCGTAGCGGGGCGCGGATCGTTCAGGGCTGCGAGGCGATCGGAGTAGACACGGCGGGGGGCCGCATCAAGGGAGTCCGGACCACTCGCGGTTACATCTCCACCGGGGAGGTTGTGCTCGCTGCAGGAGTGTGGAGCCCCCGGCTGGCCGCTCCGGTAGGTCTTGATCTCCCTGTCCGACCCGTGAAACGACACATCTGGCTCACGAGGGGACCCGACCCGTTCCCCAACCGCATCCCGATGGTGATCGACTTCGCCACCGGTTTCTATTTTCACCGAGAGGGCCAGGGCCTGGCTATGGGCGGCCGCGAAGAGACCCTCGACGATCTGGCGCCTGCTGTCCTCAACAGGGCTCCCTCGCTGCTCGAGGCTGAGATAACGCACGAATGGTGGGGCTACTACGCGGTGAGCCCCGACCACAACGCGATCATCGGAACCGCGGACGGTGTCGGACGCCTCCATTACGCCACCGGATTCAGCGGCCACGGATTCCAGCAGGGTCCGGTCGTCGGCGAGCACCTTGCTCATCTGGTGATGGGAACTCCCCCGACCTTCGACCTATCGCCCTTCGACGTCCGCCGTTTCGAGACCGGGAATGTGGTCCCGGAAACGGCGGTCATCTGATGGCAGAACCCTTGCTCACCTCGGCGGACCTCGCAATGTTGAACGGTGAGAGCGGCGAGGCCGAGGTTCTCGCCATGCGTCTCCTCATCGGGCTTGCCAGGGCCACGCGCGCTCGCCGGCTGATCGATGTCTCCAGTGCCCACATCGACGGCACGCTGTACCTTGGCCGGGCCAGTCTCGACTACGCCGTCCGGCTACGTGACCTGGGGGGACGGGTGCGGGTTCCAACCACGCTGAACGTGACCTCGCTGGACCTGCTGCATCCGGAGTTGTTCCGTGGGGAAGCCCGGACCCGGGCAGCCGCCATGGCCACGATAGAGGCCTACGTAGACATGGGCGGGCGACCAACGTGGACCTGCGCTCCTTACCAGCTCCCGGAACGACCCTGCTTCGGAGACCGGGTCGCGTGGGGAGAGTCCAATGCCATCGTATTCGCCAACTCGGTTCTCGGTGCTCGAACCCCCCGCTTCGGTGACTTCGTCGACATAGCCGCAGCCCTCGCAGGCCGGGCTCCCGAGTTCGGCCTGTACCTCGACGAGAATCGTCAAGCCGGCCTGTGCTTCGACGTGTCAGGAATCCCCGCGCACGCCAGGAGCGGGGAACAGTTCTTCGCGGTGCTGGGATTCCTGGTGGGGAAGGAGGCCGGTACCGATGTTCCGGCGATCATCAGCCTCGAGACCGCAACCGAGGACGAACTGAAGACACTCGGCGCGGCCGCCGCTACTTCCGGCTCGGTCGGGATGGTGCATGTGGTCGGAGTGACGCCGGAGGCGCCTGACCTGGAAAGCGCCACCGGAGGCCGGGTTCCCCGGTTCGTAGTGGTCGGGAGGGAGGCGCTCGACGCGGCTTACAGAAGTCTCTCGACTCCGGGTTCGGGAGCCTTGCGAACCGTCAACCTGGGTACGCCGCATTACTCCGAAAGCCAGATCGCCCGGCTCGCGGACCTACTGGGCGGCCGGCTGGTCCACGAAAGGGTCACCCTCTACGTGAACACCGGCCGGGATGTCCTCCGATCGGCCCCCGGCGTGGGACGGCTCGAGGCCCTCGGAGTGACATTCGTGGTGGATACCTGCACGTACGTCACTCCGATCATCGGGGACCGGGACGGTGTGGCCATGACCGACTCCGCCAAGTGGGCCTACTACGCACCCGGGAATCTCGGGCTGGAGGTGGTGTTCGGCTCGACCTCCGACTGCGTGGAGTCCGCGGTGGCCGGACGGGTACTAAGGGAGAGCCCGCCGTGGTGACCCTCCGCCTGCAAGGGGAACCGATCTGGGACGGTGACGCCCAAGGGATGGGTCTTGTCCTCGACGAGCCGCTCAGCTGGTGGGGAGGCATCGATCCGGAGACCGGCACGGTGATCGACCGCAGCCACCCGCAGTGCGGCGCCTGCACGACCGGACGCATCCTCGTCCTCCCCGGAGGTCGAGGCTCGTCCGGCGGCTCCGCGGTGCTCGCCGAATCCATCCGCCTCCGCACCGGCCCCGCCGGACTCGTGCTGCGGACCGTCGACCCGATACTGGTGGTCGGGGCGATGGTGGCGGCCGAACTGTACCCGCGGCGGCGTTGCCCGGTGGTGGTGGTCGAGCACGGATACGATCTGCTTTCCGGCCACTCCCCCATCCGGATCCACTCCGACGGCCTTGTCGAGCAGGTGCTCCCCGACTCGTAGCCCCCCGGCCCGAAGCCGTGGGAGTCATCTGCTACTCATGTTCGGAAGCTGCGACAGCCGCCATGGTTTGGCGCCGGACTGCATGCCGAGGACCGCTACCCGCCTCCCAGACGGGCCTCCACGAGTTGGTTGACCGATTCGAGGGCGGCCGTAGCGTGGATGATCCTCTCCCCCGGGTCGTCGTCCTCAAGTATCCGTTGCCGGTCGAGATCCGGCACGGGAAAGAGTTCGAGTGCCCGATACGCGGCAGCGAGCGGATCAGCCGGCAGGGGTGCGATCGCCCCGGTTCCCAGACCCAATTCGGACATCATGGCCAGCCCGCGAGAGAAGGCTCGTTCAAGAGGGTCTCGCAGTCCGGGATCGGCGACATACCGCTCCGGGTCGGGAATGTACCTCACCACGGCCTGCGGGAACGGATCGTCTTCGATCCACTTCTCCACCCGGAACCGGGTGCAGCCGCGGGCTGCCACCATGAGATGGCCGTTCCCGAGAGACCAGACCTGCTCGATCGTTACCGACACCCCGACGTCGAAACGCACGTCCCCTCCGCCTACCTCACTCCCCCGCTCGATCAACACCACCCCAAAGCCGATCTGGCGATTGAGGCAGCCGTCCATCATCTGGCGGTACCGGGGCTCGAACACCCTCAGGGTCACAGAGCTACCCGGGAAGATCCCCCGTCCCAGCGGGAACATGGGAAGCCATTGGACAGGTTGGTCCTCAACCATCTTCCGGCCGGATCGAACGGCGAGGCGCCTGCCGAGGGCGACCGGCGCGCTTCTCCACCCGGAACCGCACGCGAGCGACTTCGGTTCCGCTGACGAAGATCGGGAACGCGTACCCACCCGGCTTCGGGAACAGCAGGTTGTTGAAGGTGAAGGCCCTCGTGACGCCGGTGTCACTCCCGGCCGGCCTCCCCAGGCGCCGGGTCACCTTTATCCGCTGCGAGAAACGCTTCCCCCCGAACAGGCTCTTCCCGTCCTCGTTCACCAGATCGACCGAGAGTTCGAACTCATCGATGTGTGACCAGGGCACCCGTATGCGGAGCCCGATGCCCATCGAAGGATGCCGGGCGGGAAAAGACCCCACCCATAGCATGTCCCACCCTCCACCAAGGACGTATAGCTTGCCTCCCATCGCCTGCACGGCGTCGGCCACCATGGCGAACTCGACCCTGGGAGCGGGGTCCAGGGATGCCTCGAATGATTCCACGGTTCATAACTCTAGGAGGGTGCTGAACAATGACGATTGCTCGGGCCTACCGCCCGCCGGCCCAGGAATAATGCCGGCGGTTGGCAGGCTTCGTACGGTCGCTTGGAGAATCGGCCACAATGCCGCTTTCTCGGCGCATCTCTCCCGGCCTGCCAGGGATCGTCCTGGAAACGACTCCCCGTACATGGACACTCATTGCGTCCTTTGCTAGTGTGGATATTTCGCCGCGCGGCATGGGGAGGCACGGGCGCGATGGCGTGCGTTCCCTTGCCCGCTCATATCCAATCGGACCCGCGGTTCAGAGGAGGAACCTATGCATAGAATTCGATGGGCGGCAGTTTTCGCCGTCTTGGCCTTGGTCTTCGCCGCCTGTGGCGGCGGGGAGGAGGCCGCTCCCGAAGAGGCAACCACAGCCCCACCTGCAACCGAAGCCGCGGCAGCAGCCACGGAAGCGACCGAAGTGGCGGTCACGCCGACCCAGAGCATGGACCTGACCTTCCACATGGTCACCCACTCCGATGACGGTGTGTTCTGGTCGGTCGTCAAGAAGGGCGCCCAGGACGCGGCAGACGCGTTGGGCGTGGAGATGGTCTGGAGCCCGTCCAGCAACGACCCCGAGAAGCAGGTCCAGGACATGCAGGCCGCAGTGGCTTCTGCCTCCGACGGTATCGGCGTTTCGCTCGCCAACCCCGAAGCCCTGGGTTCGGAGGTGCAGGCCGCCATCGCCGCCGGCATTCCGGTGATCACCCTGAACTCGGGATCGAACCAGTTCAAGGAACTTGGCGCCGTCACCCACGTGGGTCAGACCGAGATCGTGGCCGGCGAGGGCGCCGGGGAGTTCTTCAACGGACTAGGCGCAGGCAAGGTGCTTTGCGCCCAGCAGGAACAGGGCAACATCGGCCTCGAGGAGCGCTGCCAGGGTCTGGCCGCCACCTTCAACGGCGAGGTGGTGACCCAGTTCATCGGACTCGACTCCGAACCGGAGACCCAGATCAACACGATTGCGGCGGCTCTCCAGGCCGACTCCGCCATCGACGGCGTCCTTGGGGTCGGACCGAACGTAGCGGTACGGGCGGTGGAAGCCGGGAACCAGGCCGGTCGCGACCTCTCCATAGGTGGTTTCGACATCTCGAACGACCTGATCGCCGCCATCGAGGCGGGAGACGTGAACTTCACGGTGGACCAGCAGCAGTACCTGCAGGGATACCTGACGATCGTGTTCCTCTTCCTCAACGCCACGAACCTGAACACCGTCGGTGGTGGCCTTCCGGTCCTCACCGGCCCGGGTTTCGTGACGACCGACAACGTCGGCCAGGTGAAGGCCCTCGTCGATCAGGGCACGCGCTAGACCGACCGCAGTACTCGTAAAACGAAAGGGACCCGGGCTCCGGGTCCCTTTCGTGCTTCAAAGGGGCTGGTATCACCTGATGGCGAGCCAATCCCTTGCTTGAGAACACGGGGAAGGGCCATCCATGTGAGTCCTTCGACTCAGGAGAAAGGAGTAGGGAGCCAATGGTTATCTACGTGAAGGGCGGCCGCGATGGCTGCCGATACTAAGGCCGCTTCGCCGGCGAGGAGCGACGAGCGTCTCGCCTACCGCGGACCGATCCAGCGGCTGCTGACCCGGCCCGAGATCGGCGCGCTGGTGGGTACCGGCGCGATCTGGATGTTCTTCTGGTCGGTCAGCGACGTATTCGGAACCACGGCCGGCACCAACAACTACCTCGATGTAGCCACCTCCCTCGGGATCATGGCGATCGCTGTGGCACTGCTGATGATCGGAGGCGAATTCGATCTGTCCTCGGGGGCTATGACAGGGGCCACCGGCATGCTGGTGGTGCTCCTTGTCAAGGACACGGGCGAGCTAGGGGGCCTAGGCCTCCCCCTGACCGTTGCGATCCCGATCACTTTCCTGTTCGCCATGGGGGTCGGTTGGGTGAACGGTACGCTGGTGGAGAAGACCGGCCTGCCCAGCTTCATCGTTACGCTCGGGACGTTCTTCGTGCTGAGGGGCGCCAAGCTCGGCTTCTCGAAGCTGTTCGTGGACAAGGTCATCGTCGAGGGCCTCGACAACGCCCCCGACTACGAGTTCTGGGCCAACATCTTCGGCGGTGTCTGGATCCGCAACGACCATCTCTGGGACTCCTTCCTGGGCGGCCGGGACATGGTGTTCGGGGTACTCGCGGCGCTGGGTGCTGTCGCCCTGCTGGTCGGCCTCATGGAATTGAGCCTGGTCAGGCGCGAAAGAGCCCCTTCGGAGGCAAGCGGCGCAGCCATGATCGGGATGGCGTCCACCGTCCTGGCCCTCGCTGCGGCGATCATCGGTCTGGTAGCTGCGTTCGCGCTGGTGGGTATCGGCGACTCCGGCGGGGCCGCCGAGAACTGGCTCCTGGTCGTCGCCGTCGCCGTGGCCCTCCTGCTCGGTTTCCTTGCAGGTGTCGGCCTCATCAGGCAGACCCGCGGTCCTTGGGGAAAGCTCAGCCAGAACGGTATCGGGATAACCGCCACCGTGGTCGGTACGGCAGCCGCCATCACCGGACTCGTCAGCCTCACCAGCACCGACGGAGTTGACGAGAACTGGACCTGGGGGATCGTGATGAGCGCCGGCGTCCTCGTGGCCGTATTCGGGTACGCGTCGTGGCGTTTCGAACCGACTTCGATCTTCAAGGGCGGGTTCTCGGTGAGCCGGGACGTCGGCCGGAGGACGGCCATCGGCTTGGCACTGGTGATCCTCGGAATGATCCTGGGCGTAGCCCTCGACTCGTCGGACGAAACCGTGCTCGGACTCCTGCTAACCGTCCAGGGACTGCGCGCCATCCTCTTCGGAGGTCTGGTGATCGTCGGGGTGTTGATGCTGCTCAACGCGGCGCGCGATGCCGACGACTCACCGGTCACGCGTTTCTCGATCACCGCCGCCACCGGAGTGGCCGTGGCAGTGGTCGGGTTCGTCATCCAGGCCGAGGCCGTCTCCCGGAAGTACCGGGCCGAGTTCTTCGCATGGATGATGGCCGCGGCGGTCGTCTTGCTGATCGTCGCCATGGTGCGGCTGCTGTTCGATCAGCGACGCCATGCCGACGAGAAATCCGACCGGCTAGGAACCTCCGTGTCGATCACCGGCATCCTGCTGATCGTGGTAGCCATCGCCACCAAGCTGCTGTGGGCCACCTCGGCCGAGTTGGAGGCATCTCGGGCTCTGATCACCTACCGGATCTCGATCCTGTACTTCTTCGCGTTCGCGGCCTTCGCCACATGGCTGCTGATGCGGACCAAGTTCGGAAGCTGGACCTTCGCTGTGGGCGGCAACAAGGAGGCGTCCCGGCAGGTGGGTGTCCCCGCCGCCCGGACCAAGACCCAACTGTTCATGGTGGTCTCCGGAGCTGCCTGGTTGGTCGGCACCCTCATAGCGTTCCGGCTCAACTCCGTTCAGGCCAACGTGGGAGACGGGCAAGAGTTCTTCTACATAATCGCCGCAGTCGTGGGCGGAAACCTGCTGACCGGTGGTTACGGGTCGGCGGCCGGCGCCGCTATCGGCGCGCTGATCATGGCAATGTCGTTCCAGGGGATCCCGTTCGCGGGATGGAACTCCGACTGGAGGTTCCTGTTCGTCGGCGTGATCCTGTTGCTGGCGGTTATGGTGAATAACTATGTCCGCGGAAAGGCGGAGAAATCCAAATGAGTGAACCTGCACTTCTCGAGATCGAAGGGATCTCCAAGTTCTACGGCAACATCATCGCCCTGCGGGACATCACCACCTCGGTGAGGGCCGGAGAGGTCACATGCGTGCTCGGCGACAACGGGGCCGGCAAGTCGACATTCATCAAGATCCTGGCGGGCGCCCACAAGCAGAGCGAGGGCAAGGTGTTCGTCGAAGGTGAAGAGGTTGACTTCGACTCCCCCCGCGACGCTCTTGCCATGGGCATCGCCACCGTCTACCAGGACTTGGCGGTGGTTCCGCTCATGTCGGTTTGGCGAAACTTCTTCCTGGGGGCCGAACCCACCAAGTGGGGCCTCCTCAAGGTCATAGACAAGGAGAAGGCCTCGGGTATCGCCAAGGCAGAACTTGCCAAGATGGGCATCGACATCCGGGACACCGAGCAACCGGTGGGAACCCTCTCCGGCGGCGAACGGCAGTCGGTCGCCATCGCGAGGGCTGCCTACTTCGGCGCCAAGGTGCTGATCCTCGACGAGCCCACGTCGGCGCTGGGGGTCAAGCAGTCCGGAGTGGTGCTCCGCTACATCGTGGAGGCCCGGAACCGGGGACTCGGGGTGATCTTCATCACGCACAACCCCCACCACGCCTATCCGGTCGGGGACCGATTCATGATCCTCAACCGTGGCCAGTCACTCGGTGACTACGCCAAGGATGAGCTCACCCAGGCCGAACTCACCCAGTTGATGGCGGGCGGCGCCGATCTGGCCGCGCTCCAGCATGAGTTGAGCAAGGCTATAGCGGACCGCTGAGACCGATTGGTGGATAACGGGTAGGTTCCGGGGTGACACGACAGCCCCGAGCGTCGCGCACGCCCCGGAACCTGCCCCAGTTGGTAACGATCGGGCGGGTCAGCGTCGATCTCTACGCTGAGCAGGTGGGTAAGCCGATCCGCTCGGTCCGGACCTTCCGCAAGTCGATCGGGGGAACCGCCACCAACGTAGCGGTAGCGGCTGCCCGGCTCGGTAACCGGGCAGCCCTCGTCACCAAGGTCGGGGACGACCGGTTCGGCGACTACGTACGGCACGCATTGGAGTGCACGTTCGGGGTCGATACCCGGTTCTTGGGGGTGGACCCCGACCTCAAGACACCTTTGGCGTTCGCCGAACTCGACCCTCCAGAAGACCCGAACATCATCTTCTACCGCGAACCAAAGGCGCCGGACATGAACCTGATTGCGGCCGACCTCGACTTCGAGGTCGTTTCGGAGGTCCCAATCCTTTGGATCCCGGCCTCGCGCCTGTCGGACGAGCCGAGCCGCTCCACGATCAGGGAGGTCCTGAGGCACCGGGCTCGGGCGCCGGAGGTGGTGTTCGATCTCGACTGGCGGCCCGCTTTCTGGGAGTCGGAGAAGGAGGCCACGGCGGAGATCGGCTCCGTCCTGGACGAGGTGACGATCGCGATCGGTAACCGGGAGGAGTGCCGCATCGCCGTGGGAACGTCCGATCCCAAGGAAGCGACCCGCCGGTTACTTGCCAGGGGAGTCCGGGCGTCGGTGGTGAAGCTAGGTGGCGATGGGGTGCTGGTGACGACCTCCGACGGGAACCAGGAACGGATACCACCGTTCGCCGTGAAGGTTGTCTGTGGCTTGGGAGCCGGCGACGCCTTCGGAGGCGCCTTCTGCCACGGCCTCCTCAATGGTTGGACCGTCGCCGCCGCAGCCCGCTACGGAAACGCCGCCGGAGCGATCGTGGCCTCCCGGCTCATGTGTGCGGACGATATGCCCACCCCCGGAGAGATCGAGACCTTCCTGAGCACCAGGGACGGACCGTACCGGACCGGCGTCCCGATGCCTTCGGCTTGATGGAGCGTCCCGCATCAGGAGCGTGATGGGAACTCCCTGCCGGCCAGTTGCCCGATGGAAAACTACCTGGTCAGCGGCCGGCCGGCCGACCAAGAACCCGTCTTCCATCCACCCTCCCGGGGCGTACGCGGATAGGTGCTCGCCTGGGAATACAGTCAATGCGACGGTTGACGAACCTAGAGCCGTGGCCATCTGTTCCATACGTTCCAACGGCGTATGGTCGCGCAGATGAAGGCGGCCGCGTCCGTCTATGAGCGCACCCTCTTACCGGCAACCGGAGGAAAGCAATGAAGGATCTGAGGATTGCGATACTGGGAGCGGGCAGGATCGGCTCCATGCACGCCGAGTTGCTCCACCAGCGCACCGAGGGCGCCACCGTGGCGGCAGTCCACGACATCGTCCCCGCCGCGGCGCGTTCGATCGGCGACAGACTCGGCATACCGGTGGCGGGGTCGCCTCGGGACGTGTTCGAGGACTCGTCAATCGACGCGGTAGCCATCTGCACGAGCACCGACACCCACATCGACCTGGTCATCGAATCCGCCCGGGCCGGCAAAGCGATCTTCTGCGAGAAGCCGCTCTCCCTCGACCTGGCAGAGGTCGACCGCGGTTTGGAAGCGGTAGAGGCAGCCGGGATCTACCTGCAGGTTGGCTTCAACCGCCGTTTCGACCCCTCCCACCAAGCGGTAAGGGACGCGGTGGTGTCGGGCGAGGTTGGAGAGGTTCACCTGGTACGGATAACCTCCCGCGACCCCGAACCGCCTCCCATCCCCTACGTCAAGGTCTCGGGGGGCATCTTCCTCGACATGACCATCCACGACTTCGACATGGCCCGCTTCGTCACCGGAAGCGAGGTGGTGGAGGTCTACGCGAAGGGGGACGTGCTCGTCGACCCCGGGATCGGAGCAGCCGGAGACCTGGACACGGCGGTGGTCCTGCTCACCCACGAGAACCGGGCCATCACCACCATCGACAACAGTCGCCGCGCTGTTTATGGATACGACCAGCGGGTGGAGGCATTCGGATCAGACGGAGTCGCATCATCCGGCAACCCGCTCGTCACTACCACGGTCGTGCGTGGTTCCGGAGGCGGGAGGACGCCGACCCTTCCGTACTTCTTCCTCGACCGTTACATCCCCAGCTACCTGGCGGAGTGGCGGGTCTTCGTCGACGGGGTCCGCGCAGGGAAGCCGTCACCGGTCGGCGCAGCGGACGGGAGGGCGCCCCTGGTGATCGGCCTCGCAGCCTGGAAGTCTGTACGGGAGGGGAGGCCGGTCCGCACCGCGGAGATCGGCTGAGTGGGATATGAGGATCTGGATGACCGGCGGGACCGGGTTCGTCGGCAGCAACATCGTGCACGAAGCGGTCAGGGAAGGTCATGAGGTTGTCACTACCTACCGTTCCTACCGTCCGTCCGGCCGCGAACGGTACACCCTTCGCCGTGTCAACATGCTCGACCGGGCCGCCGTGCTTCGGGATGTGAAGGCGTTCGCACCCGACATCGTGGTGCATTGCGCCATCCTCAACGACTTGGCTTCTCTGTACCGTGACCGGGGCGCGGCATGGGACAGCTACGTGGAGGCGACGCGGGCGACCGCGGAGGCCGCCTCCGTGGCCGGCGCCTCGTACATCCTCGTCTCCACCGACTGGGTCTTCGACGGGACGCAGGCCGGAGCGGACGAGTCGACGCCTCCCAACCCGATCAACCTGTACGGAGTACTCAAGATGGCCTCGGAACTGGTGGCTCTCGAGCGGGGCGGGGCGGTGGCCAGGGTATCGGGCGTGAACGGCATCCACCGGGCCCGGCTCGCAGCCCCCCGCGCCCAGGACGCCGGCTTCGGCTACTTCGTCGCCTCGCTGGTCGACAGGCTGGAGCGAGGCCGAACCTTTACGGTATGGGAGTCGGACCGGATCAACATGAGGGCGACGCCTTCGCTGGCTTCCGAGTGCGCGGAGATGATCCTGGAGATCGGTCGGCGCCGCCTGACCGGCGTCTTCCACTGCTGTGGCGCCGATGGCGTCGGTCGGATGGAACTAGCCCGCCTTGCCTGCACTGTCTTCGACCTCGATCCGGGGCTGCTCGCTAGCTCCCCTCCCGGTACGGCCGGATTACCGGGTGTACGGATCCCCTACGACACCACGCTCATCGCCCCCCGCACCTCCGCACTTCTCGAGCGACATCCGACCCCTCTCCGTACCCTGCTGGAGCGCTTTCGAGACCAGTACCAGCTCAGGCCATGAGGACCGCCATCGCCGCGCTGGGGTTGGCCCTGGCCACCGCGGCGTGCGCACCCTCGGTTCCCGAGTCCGACGACCCTTTCGACTCCGTGGCCCAGCTGCGCGGCCACGTGTGCGGGCGTGCCATGGTCGGCAGCGCAGTGGTGATCGACCGAGGACTGTTGGTCACCGCCGCTCACAACGTGGTTGGATCGGAGGGAGGCGTAACCGCCACCTTCGAGGACGGGGTTGAGCATCCGGTCACGCTGGTCGGGATCGACACCCAGCGGGACCTGGCCCTGCTATCGGTGCCGACCGCAGAGCGCCCGGCCATCAACCTCTCCGATCCCGTCCGGGGAGAGCCCGGCCGGATCATCCGCCTCCGGGCACAGGCGGAGCGGGCCGAGGTCCCGTATACGGACGCAGAGCCGGTAATCGCCGTGGGCCGGGACATGTACGACCAGGAAAGCAACATCCGCCGGGTCAATGTCCGTGTCCGGGCAGCGGCAGGCGCCGGCTACTCGGGCGGCCCCGTGCTCAACAGCAACGACGAGATGACAGGCGTGGTTTACGCCACGGCACGCCTCGAAGACATGACGTACGCTAACGCGTCCGCTGAGGTTCAATCATTCCAAGATGCCATCGATCCGACCACAGAGGTGAGTTCAGGCCCCTGCAGTCGGTAGTAGTATGGAGTCACAGCGAATCTCCATCTGAGGTGTTACATGTCCCTACAATACCGAGCCATATGGCAGGATGATCGACCAGATCTGATCGATTCCGCTCCAGCACTATTCCAGGAGTGGCTCGATAGTTTGGCCGGTACCGACATCGTGATTCCACAGGCTGGGACCGCTATGTCAGGTCCCTATGAGGTCAGAGTTGACCCTGTCGTAGATGATGAGCACGGCGATATACGAGCTCTCCGTATACGGCTCGTTCGGACCATTACTGAGGCCGAGACTGAGGAGCATTGGACAACGACCACTCACTGGTTGATGGATGGGCATAGTGGTTGGATCTGGATCGATTTGGAGTGGATTTCTGACGATATTTCACAACAACGCTCCGTCTATCCTCCAGGAATTGTCCAGCGACTACTCAAGAATAGAAGCCTTTATCTCGACCGGGATAATCGAGGGCCCAACCCAGTAACAGTCAGTAATGAACAAGACATTAATGACCTATTCGATCGCTTGTTCGATAGTAATCGAACTGTTCCTTTGGTTCTGTACTCTTTTGACCGCCATCTTTCTCATCAGGCGTTTGAAATTCGTATTCAGAATGCGGCACGTCGGCTCGCCGGATGTGCCGATGTCAGAGCTCTCAATGAACCAGCACAAGGCAGCTTTCATGACCAGATTGACCAGATTGGGATGTCTGTATACGGAGGTGCAGTTCGTATCTATCTGCCAATACTTGATAAGTACGACCCCGAGCCGTGGAAGCATCGTTACATACAATCTCGTTATCTACCCCGCGATCCTCAGCAGGCAGCAGGCCGGATCGCTCGACATATCCTACCCCGGATGATCGCTCAGAGCCCTCCGGCAGTTTATCAAAACAGGATACGGAAGCTTCTAAGCGGTATCAACCGTGATTGGCAAGAAACTGCTTTCGAGCAAGATACCAGAATTCGGGAGCTTGAGGACTTGATCAACCGACTCCGTTCCGACGTATCGGATCTCAATCTCTATCGAGATTTAGCGATCGAGGAAGCCATAGAAAGTGAGATAGTCGCTGAAAGCGCGCGGCTGAAACTTGACCAACTACGGGCCTACGTGCGATTGTTGGGAAAGACTCCAGAGGTTATCGAGCAGCAAGTAGATGAGCATGTAGTCGCATCGTCTTGTAGAGAAGCTATCCAGACTGCTCAGCAGTTGGACCTTATTGTGATTCATCCGGATGCACCCCAGGATATTGAACGACTAGATCAAGATGAGGACTCTCGTCTATGGGCAGCGAAAATCTCCCGGTGCCTACGATCTCTAAATACGTATGCAAACCATAAGCGTAATGGCGACTTTGAGGGTAACTTCAAAACTTGGTGTGACAATTCAGGGCATGACGACAGACTAAACTCTAGGAAGTTCGTTGCTTTAAGGGAAAGTGAGACTGTCCGGAAAAATCGGCTATTGATGTCGAAGCGTCACTTTCCGATCGCTCAAAGTATTTCAGCCAGTGGACGTATAGCAATGGAGTCACATCTGAAGGTAGTCGAGGGCGGTGGTATGAACATACCACGAATCTACTTCCACGATGATACTAGGCGGACCGGCAAGGTTTATGTCGGGTTCATAGGTCCTCACGACCTGGTACCCAACAAGTCGAAAAACTGATAAGGCCACGCGTAGGTCCAAGGTACGCCATATCGGACCTGATAGCGAGATGAGGCACCGACCGGTACCATTCTTCCGGGTGCACCGACCGGCTTCTCGCTTACCGCGCCTGGTCCTGCTCGCCTATGTCGCAACTCTGACATCGGGGATAGGGGTCGTGTTCGCGCTTCTGGCAGAGATCCAGGACCGGTACGGATTCCCGACCTGGTCTCTGGGTCTCCTGGCGGGAATCCCTTTCGCCATGACCCTGTTCGGCAACCTCTGGCTCGTCCCTCTCGCCGATCGCGGATGGGAGGTACGCCTGATCGCCGCCGGCTGCGTGCTCGTGGCGGCCTCGCTGCTGTGGATGGTATTCGCCACAACGCTCTGGCAATGGGTGTCGGCCCGGGCGGTGATGGGCCTGGCGGAAGGCATCTCCGTGAACGCGGCCCGACGGGTCATGTTGAGCTGGGACCAGGACCGCCAGGGAAGAGCGCTGAGCCATGTGATGATGGCAGTGATCGGGGGGATCCTGCTCGGCCCTCCCCTCGGAGGAGCGCTCAACCAGATCAACCACGCCGCTCCCTTCCTGGTCCCCGCGGGAATCGCGCTCCTGGTGCTATCGCTCCTCCCGATCGTGAGACCGGGTGAGTACCCACCATCACCCGCCCGGCTATCCCGGCGAAGCCTTACCGCTATCCCGGGATTCGCCTCCGGGTTGATGCTCGGTGCTTCGAACTGGCTATACATAGGTGTGATCGATACGATCTGGGCCCGCTACATGACCGACCTCGGAGCAGGACCGCTTCTCATCGGACTCGGCTTCCTGATCATCGCCCTACCAACCGTCGTCCTCACCCCGGTCAGCGGCAAGCTGGCCGACCGCACCAACCCGGTCCGGCTCGCCCTGGTCGCCGCGATCCTAGGACTCCCGCTGGTAGCCGCCTACGGGCTTGCCGGCGGGATACCTGCCCTCCTAGTCGTCGGGGCCCTGCACTCCGCCTGCTGGGCATTCGTCAGCCTCCCCGCCCAAGCCGCGGTCGCCAAAGTGGCGCCTCCCGGCCAGACCGCCGAGGCCCAGGGAATGGTGCAGGCCAGCGGGCTGACCCTGGCGGCGGTAGGGGCATTCGCGGCTGCGCCTCTCTACGAGGCGGGAGGCCCCGCAGTGCTCTTCATTGCTACAGCTGCAGCGATCGCCACCTTCCCGATGATCGTCTACTCCAGACGCGACAAGTGGCGGACCGCATTCTGACATGCAGGCGACGGCCCGTGGCCGGTCGTGATTCACACAGCCGCCGGTGCGAATCGACAACCGGCAAGTAGCATCGGCCGGGTGCCATCGTCCCCTCTCCGACTTCCCCGCCTCGTTCTACTCGCCTACATCGCAACGCTGGCAACCGGCATAGGGGTGATCTTCGCCCTTCTGGCAGAGATCCAGGACCGCTACGGATTCCCGACCTGGTCTCTGGGTCTTCTGGCGGGCATCCCTTTCGCCATGACCCTGTTCGGCAACCTCTGGCTCGTCCCTCTCGCCGATCGCGGATGGGAAGTGCGTCTGATCGCCGTGGGCTGCGGTCTGCTCCTGGCATCCCTGTTGTGGATGGTCTTCGCCACTGCCTTGTGGCAGTGGGTTGCGGCCCGAGCCCTGATGGGCCTGGCGGAGGGAGCTTCCGTGGGCCCAGCCCGGCGCATCATGATGAGTTGGGATCAGGACCGCCACGGACGGGCGCTGAGCCAGGTGATGGTAGCGATAATCGGAGGGATCCTGCTAGGCCCTCCCCTCGGGGGAGCACTCAACGAGATCAACCACACCATGCCCTTCCTCGCGCCGGCCGGGGCCGCCATGCTGGTGTTCTTCCTCCTTCCGATGGTAAAACCGGGCGAGTACCCACCATCACCCGCCCGGCTATCCCGGCGAGGCCTCACCGCCATCCCGGGATTCGTATCGGGCTTGCTGCTCGCAGCCTCGAACTGGCTCTACATCGGAGTCATCGATGCGATCTGGGCCCGCTACATGACCGACCTCGGAGCAGGACCGATCCTCGTCGGACTCGGCTTCCTGATCATCGCCCTACCAACCGTGGTCCTCACCCCGGTCGGCGGCAAGCTGGCCGACCGCACCAACCCGGTTCAACTCGCCTGGGTAGCCGCCATGGTGGGCCTCCCTCTATTGCTCGCCTACGGACTGGTCGCTGCGATACCCACCCTGCTGCTGGTAGGGGCCCTGCACTCGGCATGCTGGGCATTCGTCACCCTTCCCGGGCAGGCTGCGGTGGCCAAAGTGGCCCCTCCCGGCCAATCAGCGGAAGCCCAGGGACTCGTTGAGGCATTCGGATTGACAGTGGCAGCAGCCGGTGCGTTTGCCGCTGCTCCGATCTACGACGCGGCGGGTCCGACGGTTCTCTTCATCATCACAACCGTGGCCCTCGCGATAACGCCACTGGTCGTGTTCATCCGCCGCGACATGTGGCGAACCGCATTCTGATCTCTCGACGGTAAGAGGGTCTGCCGGCTGGGTGATCACCGCAGCCCTGTCCGCGGTCTTTCCGACCGGGTCCCAGTGTCCCGAGTCGGAAGTTCGTTACAGAAGAGCGGGCTACACCTCCACCCCACCGAACCCCGAGAACGCGAAAACCGCCGGAAGGTGCCCCTTCCCTTGGGATCCCCCCCCCCGCCGCCACCTCCGAGGGTCACGGACGCGACCTCTCTATCCCCTGTGAGGGCCGGTTCCGGACGATTATGAACCCTGCCACGGTCCGCTCGACGTCAGAAACGAACCGCCGGTGTATACGGCTATCTACTATTGTACAACGAGCATGTGACAGATACAACGCTCTCGTAACGGTGGTCGGTTCGGTTCGGCTCATCAAGCCCGGAACGCAAGCGAAACAGAGATACAGGACACTAGCCCTGATTCTTCATGCTTCCAGACACACCCACGTCAGAAGGCCACATCAACCACATTATCGGCGGCCGGGTTAGGGTTCACCCCTCGGGTCAAGGTCGCGCCGGAGTGAGACGGGACGATCGCGTGGGCCGCAATACCTGGTCAGAAGCTCATAGCCCACACGCCGTTCGTCCGGCACAAACCACCCGCATTAGAAATCGGGGCTAGGAGGGTGCTGAACACTGACGCTTGCTCGGGCCTGCCGCCGGTGGATTGCTCAGCACCCTCCTGGTCAGATGCCGAGATCGAGCAGGTACCGGACGCTCGTGCGGGCGTCTTCTATAGGACCTGCCCCCGGCAGGGGAGGCTCTGACAACGCCACATCCTGCTCCAGCACGTACCAGCCCTCGTATCCACGAGCCTCGAGGTAGCGGACCACCCCACCAACATCGACGAATCCTTCGCCGAGCGGCTTGAACAGCCCGTCTATCACCGCCTGCCGGAAGGGTCGCTCCCCTGCTCGTACCTGCTCGGCCATCCTCTCATCCACATCCTTGAGATGTACATGGACGACACGGTCGCCGGCCATCCGCGCCACTTCGAGGGGATCGCCGCCGCTCAAGGCCACATGCCCCGTGTCCAGGCATATGTCCACGTCGCATGTCTCCAGCAACCGCTCGATCTGCTCCGGGCGGTCCACCGCCATTGCCCAGTGGGAGTGGAGGGCCGTCGCCAGACCGTGACTCTCACAGATCCCGGTGAGCCGTCGCAGCGCACGATCGAACACAGACCATTCCTGGTCGGTCAGCTCGATCGGTGTGTCATAGCCGTCGAGCACGGAAGCCGGTCCGAGCACGAAGGTTGCGGCGCCCGCTCCGGCGAGAGTTCCGGCTGCCCGCTCCGCGTAGGCGAGTTCGGAACGTAGCAACTCCTCACGATAGAGGCGCACCGGTACGAACCCACCTACCAACTGCATCCCGCGGCGTACCAGCAGCGGATCGAGTTCCCCCGGATCGATCGGAAGAAACCCATCCGGACCCAGCTCCGTGGCTCTCAGACCCACTGCCTGCATCTCGTCGAGAATACGGTCACGATCCATCACGTGTCCCCAACCGGGGGACGGGTCGACGCCCCAGGTAATGGGTGCGCCTGCAATCCGGTCCGCGAAGGAATGGCCCGCCATGTTTCTGGCCCCTCCTCTGTCCCGCATCCGGGCGGTGGATGCGGAACGGGTCCCCTAACCTGACTTACTCTCCAGGAAGCCCGCCGCCCGGATCCCATCCGGGTCCAGCCGACTCAGCGCGCGGCCTCTTGGGGAGGTATGAGAGCCTAACCTACACGACTCCGGAACCGGATGGGCGGAAGCGATTCCGACCGACGGAGGAGGTTGAAGATGACCATTGTCGAAGTGCTGCGGAAACCCCCGGATGGGCCAATCCGTCGCTGTGGATCCCCCCTACCGAACACTCCCACCGCCAACCCGTATCGGGGGTTCAACCATGGTCGACGTTGACGTAGCGGTCCAGGCCGGGGCGCTGCTTGGCGAGTCACCGGTCTGGAGTCCCGAGGAAGGGGTTCTCTACTGGGCCGACATCGACGGCCGCACAGTGCACCGCTTCGACCCGGCGACCGGCATCGATGAGACCCGCTCCGTACCGGGTCGCCCCGGGTCGCTGGTGCGCGGAACCGAGCCCGGACGGCTCCTGCTCGCCGCGGAGAACCAGGCGGTCTGGCTGGACTGGGAGACCGGGACCACGACGCCCTGGATAACTCTTGAGCCCGCCGGCACGGGTAACCGGATGAACGACGGGCGCACCGATCCCGCAGGCCGTTACTGGGTAGGTTCCATGTACCAGCGGGCTGCCGACGAACTGTTCACCGGCTGCCTGTACCGGATCGAGGCGGACGGCTCCTTCGCCGTCACCCGCCGCGGGATCGGCGTTCCCAACGCCCTGGCCTTTGACATCGAGCGGGACCGTATGTACTTCGCGGATTCGCTGACGCGGACGGTGGTGCGCTACGACTACGACCTCGAGACGGGTGCTGCACGCAACGAGACCGTGTTCGTCGAGTTCGGTGACCTGCCGGGGCGGCCCGACGGCGCCTGCGTCGACGCCGAGGGTTGTTACTGGGTGGCCGCGGTACACGGCGGCGCCGTGCTGAGGTTCACGCCGGACGGCGTGCTCGACCGCCGGATCGAATTCCCGGTGAAGATGCCCACCATGACGGCCTTCGGAGGGACGGGACTCGACATGCTGTTCGTGACCTCTATCGGCGGAGGGGGCAGCCATCCCTTGGCTGCGGGCCAACCGAGGGCGGGCGATCTCTTCGTCCTCGATCCCGGCGTCACCGGCCTAGCCGATGCCCCGTTTGCCGGATGAAGCCGGCGCCCGCCGCTCTACCTGAGGCTCGAGTGCTCGCGTCCGGTGGTCTCGCCAGGCAGGCTCGCTACCATTCGCGTACCAAGCGGGGAGGTTGGTGATTACCCAGCGGATCTGGTTCGAACGCGAAGTGACATCCGCTCTGCTGCCGCTCGTCCCGACCGCGGTCGAGATGCTGGGGCCGGGCGGGGATGGCGATGTCCACGCCGGCATCCGGACTGCCAGAGCGGCCGTAGCGGCGCGGCTGCCCTACGACGATCACCTCTTCGACCTCGCGCCCGAACTCGTGGCGGTCTGCCGTAGCGGCATAGGGTGCGACACGATCGACTTCGAGGCGGCCGCGCGGCGGGGGGTGGCGGTGTGCAACGTCCCCGACGGCCCTACCGTCCCCACCGCGGAGCATGCCCTCACCCTGATGCTCGCCGCGGCCAAACAGGTGATCCCGTCCGCGCTGCGGCTGCGAGACGCCGCCGGCGCGTACTACCGATCACACGGCGCCCTCGAACTGGACGGCAAGAAGCTCGGCTTGGTGGGCTTCGGACGGATCGCACGACGGGTGGCCGGTTACGGGACAGCTCTCGGTATGGACGTGATCGCCTACGATCCTTACCTTCCGGAAGACGCCTTCCCGCCCCGGGTGGAGCGAGCGACATCACTCCACCAGCTTCTCGCCCCCAGCGACGTGGTCTCCGTCCATGTTCCGATGACTGATGAGAACGCCCGCATGTTCGACGCCGACGCATTTGCCGCCATGAAGGCGGGTTCGGTGTTCGTCAACGCCGCCCGAGGCGGGCTGGTGGACCAGGAAGCACTCCTGGCGGCGCTCGACGAGGGCCACCTACTCGGGGCCGGCCTCGACGTGACCGATCCGGAGCCCTTGGACCCGGATCACCCGCTGCTACACCATCCGGACGTGATCGTCACCCCCCACGTAGCATCGGCCACGGCGGAGGCTAAGGCCCGTATGTTCGGGTCCGCTGTCGAGCAGGCCCTGATGGTGATAGCAGGACAGAGACCACCCCATCTGGTCAACCCCGACGTCTGGAACAAGGTTCTCCGGCGTGTGGCAGGGAGCGGATGAGGCAACCGATCCGGATCGGCCTGGTCGGCTTCGGATGGATGGGCCAGGCCCACTCACGCTCCTACCTGTCGATCCCCCGCTACTTCCCGGAAGCCCCGTTCCGCCCGGTGCTGGCCGGCGTGGCCGACACGGTGCCCGCCCGTATCAGCCAGGCCGTCGATGACTTCGGTTACGCGAGCGGGACCGCGGACTGGCGCGAACTGGTCGGCCGCCCCGACCTCGATGTCATCGACATCACCGCACCGAACGCGATGCACCAGGCGATCGCCGAGGAGGCCGCGGCCGGCGGCAAGCACATCTTCTGCGAGAAGCCCGTGGGTATCTCCGCCGAGGCCACGGCCCGGATCGAGGCGGCGGCGCGGCGGGCCGGGGCGATAACCGGATGCGGCTACAACTACCGGTGGGCGCCGCTGGTCCGCTACGCGAAGCAACTGGTCGAGACCGGCCGGGTAGGCACGCCGACCCATTACCGCGGCCGTTTCTTCAGTATGTACGGGAGGGACCGGCTCGGTTTGCTCAGCTGGCGGTTTCTCCACGACAGGGCCGGCTACGGTGCTCTCAGCGACATCATGTCCCATGCCATCGACATGGCCCAGTTCCTCTACGGACCTGTCCGGCGGTTGGTGGCGACCCGGGATACATTCGTGCGGGAACGGCCTCTCCCCAAGCCGGGTGCCGGAACCCACTACGACAGGGGTTCGCCGGACGACCCGACCGGGGAGGTGACCAACGAGGACTACGTGGGGGCTCTCGTCGAGTTCGAGAACGGAGCTCGGGGCACCCTCGAGGCTGACCGCGCCATCTTCGGACCGCAGAGCCAGATGGCGTTCGAGCTGAACGGATCGAAGGGAGCCATCTCGTGGGACCACGAGAAGCTCAACCAGCTACGCCTCTACCTGCCCGAGGAGCAGCCGGAGGACGGATTCATCGAGGTGCTGGGAGGTGACCGGTTCCACCGCCAAGCCAACCTCGTACCCGGTGGGGGCAACTCGATCGGCTTCGAAGACATGAAGATCATCGAGGCGTACGAGTTCTTGACGTCGGTGTCCAACGGGCATCCCCACGACCCGGGCTTCGACGCCGCTCTCGCCAATGCCGAGGTAGCGGCTGCGATGATCCGCTCGTGGCGGTCCGAGCGATGGGAGGACGTAGAGTCCCTGCGCATCGATTGAAACATGTAGCGGTGCGCACGGTTCCGCGCGTGAATCCTCAGGGAGGGAACCGGGGCGCCGGGTGAGGAGAGGGCCCCCGGTGGGCCAAGAGGAGATGACATGGAAACCATCAGGTTGACAACGGCCCAGGCGATAGTCCGGTGGCTGCTCAGCCAGTACACCACTGTCGACGGAGAGGAGGTACCGGTCTTTGCCGGAGCCTTCGGTATCTTCGGCCACGGCAACGTGACCTGCCTGGCAGAGGCCCTCGAACCGGTGCAGGACCGCTTGCCCACCTGGCGGGGACACAACGAGCAGTCGATGGCGCTGGCGGCAGTGGCCTACGGCAAGGCCATGCGGGGACGGCGCATCATGATCGCCACCTCTTCGATCGGCCCCGGCTGCACCAACATGGTCACCGCCGCGGCGGTCGCCCACGCCAACCGGCTTCCCCTAATGATCTTCGCAGGCGACACCTTCCAGCACCGCATCGTCGACCCGGTGCTCCAGCAGATCGAGGTTTTCGAGGATCCGACGGTCACTGTGTGCGACGCCTTCAAGCCGGTCAGCCGCTACTGGGACCGCATCACCAGGCCCGAGCAGGTGGTCCAGTCGCTGCCTCAAGCGCTTGCGGTGATGCTGGACCCCGCCAGCCGGGGACCGGCGTTCCTGGCCCTTCCGCAGGACATCCAGGGCGAAGCCTACGACTACCCGGCGCGCTTCTTCGACCACCAAGTCCACTACATCCGGCGTCCGGGACCCGATCCCCGGGATGTGGAGCAGGCTGCCGCGGTGCTCGCCGGCGCGAGGAGCCCGATGATCATCGCAGGCGGCGGCGTCCACTATTCGGGCGCGGTCGCGACCCTCACCGACTTCGCGGTGCGCCGAGGCATCCCGGTGGTCGAGACAGTGGCGGGCAAGGCCACCATGGTCCACGATCATCCGAACTACGCAGGTCCGATCGGTGTCACCGGCTCGGCAGCCGCCAACTCGGTGGCCGAGGACGCCGACGTCGTGCTGGCGGGCGGCACCCGGCTGCAGGACTTCACGACCGGGTCGTGGGCCGTGTTCAAGCATCCCGACGTCCGGTTCGTCTCTATCAACACCTCCCGGTGGGACGCCCACAAGCAGTCGGCAACCCCCGTCCTGGGCGACGCGAGGGTGTCCATCGAGGCCGTCGACCGCCTGCTGGGAGACTACCGGGCACCCACCTCCTGGCTGGAGACGGCGCAGACCCACATCGGCGACTGGCACCGCTACCTCGACTCGTGGAAGTCCCGCGAAGTCAAGCGAAGCCCCGCCTACGCGCAGGTCATCCAAACCGTCAACGGACTCTGCGACGAAGACGACTACTGCCTGTCGGCGGCCGGGGGCCTGCCCGGCGAGTTGACCATGGGATGGCGATCGAAGTCGGTGGGCAGCTTCGACTCCGAATACGGCTACTCGACGATGGGCTACGAGGTGGCCGGGGCGTGGGGAGCGAGGATGGCGAGGCCCTCCGGCGACGTGATCGCCTGGGTCGGCGACGGCTCCTACCTGATGATGAACTCGGACATCTACTCGACGGTAATGACGGGTCAGAAGGTGATCTTCATGGTGATGGACAACGGCGGGTTCGCCGTGATCAACCGGTTGCAGGTGAACACCGGAGGAGCCGAGTTCAACAACCTGTTGCGCACCACGCGCCACGACGCGTACTTCCGCGTCGACTTCGTGAGTCACGTCAGGTCGATGGGTGCGCTGGCGGAGAAGGTGGAGCGGCTCGAGGACCTGCCGGATGCTTGGCGGAGAGCCAAGGCCGCCGATCGCAGCTACGCCATCGTGATGGACATCGACCAGTACACATGGACCGAGGGCGGTGCATGGTGGGAGGTCGGAGTACCGGAGGTGAGTGACCGGGAGCAGGTGAGGGTCGCCCGGGCTGCGTGGGAAGCAGAGCGCAAGCACCAGAGGGTGGGGATATGAGGACCAGAATGGCAACCGGAATCCGGAGGAGGTAGAGGATGGGACGCTTCAGCGGCAAGGTGGCGCTGGTCACCGGAAGCACGCAGGGTCTCGGTCAGGCGATCGCCGAACGGCTCGTCGAGGAAGGCCTGGAAGGTCTGGTGGTAACCGGACGCAACACGGAGCGGGGCGAGACGGTCGCCGCCCGGCTGAACGGAGAGTGCCGGACGGTCTTCATCGCGGCCGACCTCGCGGAACCGGATGCGCCCGCCCGGCTCATCGACGAGACCGACCGGGCGTTCGGACGCGTGGATGTCCTGGTAAACGCCGCCGGCGACTCGCATAGGGGGACGATCGAGGACACGAGCACCGAGCTGTTCGACCATCTGATGGCCGTGAACGTCCGGGCGCCTTTCATGCTGATGCAGGGTGCGATACGCGTGATGCGCAGGGAGGGAATCGAAGGCACGATCGTCAACATCGCCTCGATCGCTTCGCACGGAGGACCCCCCTACCTGACGGCCTATTCGACCACCAAGGGCGCCCTCGTGATCCTCACCCGCAACGTCGCCCATTCGGTGGCGTGGGACCGCATCCGGGTCAACGCCCTCAACATCGGGTGGATGGACAGCCCGGCGGAGCACGTGATCCGCGAGCGATTCCACGGAGGCGACCCGCAATGGCTGGAGAAGGCGGAGGCGTCCCAGCCCTTCGGGCGGCTCCTCAAGACACCCGAGGTTGCCCGGGCGGTCGCCTTTCTCGCCTCGGATGACTCGGGGATGATGACCGGGGCTGCCGTCGACTTCAACCAGATAGTCGTGGGGACCGAACCGGGGCCTGCCCCTCGCCCCGCCGACCGGTGACGTCGTACGATCAGCCGGCCCGGCGCCTCACCGCAGCCGAGGAGTCTTAGTGAGTTCCCTGCTCAAAGCCCGCTTGGATAGGCAGGTGACCGTCGAGGTGACACCGGAGAGTGCCGGATGGACCTACCTTGACTTCCGCGTGGTGCAACTCCGGCCCGGAGATCGCTTCCGGCAGGACTCGGACGGGCGGGAGGTGGCGCTGGTGCCGATCTCCGGAAGTGGGCTGGTCGGCGTGGGCGCCGAGGTCATCGAACTGGGCCGGGCGGGGGTGTTCGAGGAGGTACCCCAAGTCCTCTACGTGCCACCTGGAAGGTCCACGGAGGTCTCCACCGTGGGCGGCTTCGTGTTCACGATCGGGGGCGCCCCCGCCGAGGGGGGCCTACCGCTGCGGGTGTTCGAACCTGCCGAGATGCGAGTCGAACTGCGGGGAGGGGGCGCTTCCCACCGGCAGATCTCCCATATCCTCTCGGCCCCCCTACCCGCCGAGCGGCTCATCCTGTACGAGGGTTACGCACCCAGGGGCACCTGGTCGGGCTGGGCGCCCCACTGCCACGACGGCTACGGGGGGTCCCCCTACCTGGAGGAGGTGTACTACTTCCGCCTGCAACCGGCTACGGGATTCTGCCTGCACCGGAACTGGCGCGAGGACAGGGACTACGACGAGGTCCTCGTCTGCGAGGACGGCGACACGGCACTCGTCCCCCAGGGATTCCACTCCACGGTGGCCTGCCCGGGAACCAACATGTACTTCCTCAACTACCTGGCGGGTGAGCCGGTCGGCGAGGAACGAGCCCGTGGTCCCTATTTCCATCCGGACCACACCTGGATCCACGACGACTGGGACGCGGGCGTGATGACGCTGCCCGCCGCGGGAGCGAAGACCGGAACCGTTAGCGAATGAGTGTGATTCCCTCGGAGATACCGGCCGAGGTTCTGGCTTTCAACGCCCGGGTGGCTGACCAGATCCGCAATGTACCCCCGGTGTGGGAGGTGGGAGCCGCAGCGGGCCGGAGGGCCAGGGAAGAGGGCAAGTCGCTGCTGGGTCCTCCCCGCCTGTCACCGAGGGCGTCGGAACGCACCATAGACGGGCCCGGCGGTCCCATCAGATTGCGGATAATCCACCCGGAGGGTCGAGCGGCGCGGGGGATCTTCCTCCATATCCACGGCGGGGGATGGGTATGGGGAGGGCCGCACCACCACGACCCGCAGATGACAGCCCTCGCCGATGCCACGGGCCTGATCACGGTGTCCACCTCCTACCGCCTGGCGCCCGAGCATCCTTACCCGGCTGCACCCGACGACTGCGAGACCGCCGCCCTCTGGCTCTGGCGCAACGGAGGCGACGTCCTCGGCCACGACCTGGTCGCGATCGGGGGCGAGTCGGCGGGAGGACACCTCACCGCCGTGACCTGCCTGCGACTGAGGGACGGGCACGGTCGTACCCCTTTCCGGACCGCGCTGCTCACCTATGGCGCCTTCGACCTGCGTGGAACACCCTCGATGCGGGCCTTCGGCGACCGGCCGCTAACACTCAACACGTCTTCCACCGACTGGTTCGTGGAACTCTTCGCCGGCGACGGGGACCTTGAGAACCCCGACATCTCCCCCATCTGGGCCGACCTGAGCGGGCTTCCCCCTGCCCTGTTCACCGTCGGTACGCTCGATCCGCTGCTCGACGACACGTTGTTCATGGCCGCCCGCTGGAAAGCCGCCGGGAACCACTCGCAACTCGATGTCTGGCCCGGCGCCCTGCATGCCTTCGACCTGTTCGACAATGCCTACGGGCGGGCTGCCCGCGGCCGGATGCACAGCTTCCTCAACTCGGCCCTAGGAGGGTGCTGAGCAATCCGCCGGCGGCCTGCCAACCGCCGGCATAATTCCTGGGCCGGCGGGCGGCAGGCCCGAGCAATCGCAATTGTTCAGCACCCTCCTAGTGTCCCGAGTCTTTAGTTCGGTTGTGTTTGGAAGACGTGCGGTCATGCGACGGGTTGGTTGTGTCACAGGCCTGTTGCATGCTTGTAGATAACCGCAAAGCGCCAACGGTCCGCTTTCGGTACCGACCGGACCGTGATTTGGTTCATGTTGTCCACCCA
>JAPOQZ010000050.1 GCA_026710435.1 bacterium
CAGCCTGGCTGAACCAGCAGTGGCATGAACACATGGAGAGCCGGATGCACCCGAAGTTGCACGTCCGCATCACGAGGGCGGGCCGGGGAAACCCACCAGCCGAAAAGCAGGAAGGGCACCCCGGTCCGACCCCTACACCTACGTTCCCACCTGGTCGGGTTTCGCCTACGCAGCGTTCGTTGTCGACGCCTTCTCACGGTTCATCGTCGGCCGGCGGGTGTCGAACAACCTACGAACCGAGCTGGCTCTCGACGCCCTCGAGCAAGCACTCTGGGCACGCCGCCCAGACACCACAGACCCCGACCGGCGGCTGGTCCATCACTCCGATGCCGGCAGCCAAACCCCTGTCCATCCGCTACACCAACCGCTTGACGCAGGTCGGCATCGAACCATCAGTCGGATCAGTCGGCGACTCCTACGACAACGCCCTCGCCGAGTCCGTCATCGGCCTCTACAAGACAGAACTCATCCACAAGCGGGCCCCGTGGCGCGACCTCGACCAGGTCGAGTACGCCACCCTCGAATATGTGGACTGGTTCAACCACCGTCGGCTCCTAGAACCCATCGGACACATACCACCCACAGAAAGGGAGGCCAACTACCATCAGCAGCACACCCCAGCCCAGGTAGCAGGTGTCACCTAAAACACTCTCCGGCAAACCCCGGGGCGGTTCACCACACATAGGTGGCAGCTAACAGATCAACCATCCCCCCTACCGGCCTGTTCTGGTTCATCCAATCGGCTTAGGACGGGTAACCCTCAGCAAGGACCACCAGATAGTGAACGTAAACCAAGTGGTTGACCTCCCCTGTACTGCTAGGCCACCGTTTGAGTAGCCTGCCCTTACGACGGCCGATTCCCAAGACGGGCTCACACACCTACTACGAAGGAGGAAACTATTTCCTCGGTTTGTTCGATCGGATTGGAATTCAGATACAGATGTGAACCCAGCTTTAAAGACTCAAATCGACATGGAATCTCGTGATCATACAGGATAGGAACTGCTACACTAGCACCGTAAGTAAGCGACACCGCCGATCTAGGGAGGTAAACATGGATCTGTACGATATAGGTGTGATCCTGGCAGCTATCGGCGCCATCAATTGGGGCCTGGTGGGTTTGTTCGGGTTCGACTTGGTAGCGGCGATCACAACCGCGGGCAAATTCGGTGAGACCAACATTATCTCAAGGATCATCTACGTGGTTGTTGGCGTCGCCGGCGTGCTGGCACTCTTCGCCCTCGGCTAAGACCGGCAATCCCCGTCTAGGACGGTGCTGAGCAATCCACCAGCGGCCTGCCAACCGCCGGCATGATCCTGGGTTGGCGGGCGGCAGGCCGGAGCAATCGTCATTGTTCAGCACCGTCCTAGAAAGAGACCTCCGCCAAACCACTCCCACCCTAACCTCTATGCTGGCCGTGATCAGTTGGCCTTCCCTGCTGATCACGGCCAAGCAGAACCGCGCAGCCCCCCTGAACGGCACAACTGCTACTTCACCCATTCCAGCGAGGCCTCACCCCCAAGGATCACATCCCACCCAACCCAGATATCCTCGCCGGGGCCAACCATG
This sequence comes from bacterium, assembly GCA_026710435.1. Classification (GTDB taxonomy): domain Bacteria; phylum Actinomycetota; class Acidimicrobiia; order Spongiisociales; family Spongiisociaceae; genus JAPPFW01. Next base: position 1,571 of record JAPOQZ010000050.1, read on the forward strand.
GGAAACCGCATCTCGAGGACCGTACCCGCCACGAAACCCATCCGACCCGCCGATTCCCCAATCGCATAGTCCAGGACACCGCGGATGACATCAAGTCGAGCGGCCACCCGCCACCAAGGGATGGCAAAAGCTGAGCCGGCGGGTTTCAGTTTGTGCGGGCACTGCACGGAGCTTGAGCATCCTGGTCCATCTCAGCGCCCTGATCCCAGGTCACCGACCGGCAGATCTGTTCGGGCAATGTCGTGATCGACAACGCGGCAGCGTCGCGGGCGGCCTGGGGTGGGCTGCGCGGGAGCGTTTTTGTCTGCAAGCCGGCCGGTGAAGGAGTTGAGAGCGGCCCGGGGCGCGTACCGGGCCGCAGCGGTCGGCGGGAAATGACCTGTGGTCCGGTGGTGGGAGCATATAGTGGCTCGGGATGCGCCGGGTGCTGTTACATCTTTGCATTGTTGTCTTGGCCTGTTTTGCGTTCTTCCCAGTCGATCCGTTACTGCGGGAGGAGACCGGTGCAAGAATCCCGCAGCCCATCTCTGCCAGTGTGCCGCCGACTACCGTGCCACCGACCCGCGTCGTCTCTGTAGTCGACCTGGTGCGGGATGTGGGACTCCCGGCCGTGTTCGTGGCTATCGCCCGATGCGAATCGAACTTTGACCCGGCGGCCGTTCACGTGAACCCGAACGGGTCCAGAGATCACGGCTTGTGGCAGATAAACGACAGCTGGTGGAAGCCTCTGTTCGACGGCGTGGACCCGTACGACCCGGTGGACAACGCCGCGATGGCGGCGGTGGTGTATGACGAACAGGGGCTAGCCGCTTGGGAACCGTCGCGATCCTGCTGGGATTAGAGTACGACTACGGTTCCACCGCAACGCGATCGTACACCTTCGATACCGTACGGCTTCCATGTGGCACGAGGCGATGCGTAACCGCCTCGCTGGAATTATCGGCAGTTGCCTATCGTTGCGCCCTCGAAGTGGGGCTTGTTCCGGCTGGGAATCGGCAGGCTGTGGCTACTCTGGCGTCCGCGGGGATCGACGGTCCGTTGCTGCTGGTCAGTGACCGTTTGACGGGCACATTGATTGCCGAACTGGAACGGCTGGAGCCCACCAGAGTGCTGGTAGCAGGCGCCGGCGACGACATAGAGCAGGCATTGTTCGGATTCGACGTGCACTTCGTTGAGGTTGACCCCGAATCGGCACACACCCCCCCAACCATGCCGTCCGGACGGGTGAGGTTGGTCGGGTCGCAAGCTGTCGTCCTTCTCTCCCCCATCTCGGAGCCTTCAGAGGTGTGGCTGATCGACCCGGATACTGCGGCTGCGCCGCTGGCGGTCACCGCCGCCAACGCGGGTGCTGTCCTGGTGATCGCCGGACCCGACCTGCGGGCCCTCCCCACCGGCACCCGGCAGTTGATTACCAGAGCCGAGAAGCTACGGCTGATGTCCGAACTCGGGCCCGAAGCGGTCAGGCAGCTGGATGTGGTCCGACGAAACGCGGAAATCCCCGGCGGAGGGCTGGTCTTGTTTGACGAAGACACACCCATCGCTACACCCACACAGGTGCTAGAACTCACCCCCGACCCGGTATTGGTCTCATACCAGTAAGGAGAGTTGTACTACGGTGCGAAACGGAGGCTCCATCACCGCACCTCCACCCCTACTATGCGACATATTCCCATTTCAACGCACATTTGCGGGACCTGTTGGTTATCAGTATGAGTATCGAATAGTCGGCTAGGCTCGTTCGTCTAGGCGCAGAGGCTGGGGGAGGGGAACGGACGTGGGACCAGGGGGGTGAGTTGCCCCCTGCCGGGGGTCTCGACGATGATCCTCCCTAGGAGGGTGGATCATCTCCCCGGCTGGTGAACACCTCCGTTAGCGGGAACACCGCCAGAGATGCCTGCGGCCCGTCGGCCCACCGCGAAGCGCCGGCGACGCCGGGAGCCTCCTCCACCGACGCTGGGCCATCGGGTTTTGTCGGCAGGCCCTTCGCCATCCTTGTCGCCGCCCGATTCAGAAGCCGGATCCCCGGGTTCCGGCGTCGGAGACCACCACCCTCACCGGGGTGGTGGCGATCATGGTTTCCGGGTCGGTCCGGGCCGGATGTCCTTCCTGGTACCAGCGAGGGCTGGCGGTCGCGCTCTCTCTGCCGTTGCCGTACATTCATCTGGCTAGGTTTAATAGCTGTGGGCGGTTGTTATCGCTTTGATGTTGTTCGGTGTTCCGACACGGATGGGTTGGGGCCTGGTTAGGGATTCGGGCTCAGCCGAGTTTCGCCAGCAGCTTCTCCAGAGTGTCTCGTTGACGGTCGGTGAGAGCGGACAGGAACTGTTCGCGTTCGGTGGTGCGAGCGATCACGGTCCGTTCCACACACGCTGCTCCTTCTGCTGTGATAGCGACATGCACCGAACGGCGATCATTGGGATGCGGCTCCCGACGGACGTAACCGAGCGCTTCGAGGCGGTCGATCCGGTTGACTACTGTCGCGGTGGACGATTCAAGCCGTGCCGCCAGCGCGGTGGATGTCATGGGGCCTGTCTCGACCCGGAGAGCGGAGAGCACTTGATAGTCCTCCTGGTTGGAGAGACCCTCGCGTTTTGCTATCCGGTCCATTGACTTGGTGAGCTCCGCGCCGAGGTACACGATCCGGGCTGCCGGCCCGATCCGGTCGAATCGGGATCCCGGGAGTATCTGTTCCCACTGGTGGATCCTCCACTCGACCGGGTCTCTCCGGCCCGGTCCGCCACCATGTGTCCGGGGTGCGCGTTGTGGGGTCGCCGTCACGACGCAGCGACCAGGTAGGACACCGCGACCGATACCGAGATGACGGCTCCGGCTTCCGCGCCTCTCGCCAACTGCAGCATCTCGGTGGCCACACAGAACACCGTCAAGCCAACAGCGATGCAGGTGAGGACGGTGACCTCGACCCGGTGGGTCCTCACAGTCTCCCAATAGTTGATCACATACCCCAGGTACAGGACAACCATCAGCAGCGCTGTCCCATCGAGATGCGCGCCTACAAGCGCGAAAGAAGCAACGACGACAATGCGCCCTATCCAGAGCAGGGATAGCTCGATCGATTCGGCAGGGGTCCGCTCCGCCCTACCCCGGACCGACTCCGGACATCCGGTCATGCTACGTGCAACCATCAGCAGGTTCCTAAACTGTTGCTAATCCCCATAATACCTAATACCGGAGAGATGTCAATCTTCTCGGACATCAGGATCCGGGTGTTCGGGCGGCGGAATCCCAGCCGATCCCCCGTTTTGGCTCTCCTCATGCCTAGGAGGGTGCTGAGCAATCCGCCAGCGGCCTGCCAACCGCCGGCGTTGTTCCTGGGTCGGCGGGCGGCAGGCCCGAGCAATCGTCATTGTTCAGCACCGTCCTAGCACCGGGCTGAGACGCCTACCGGCAAGGCTGCACTACGTGAAGCGGGCTCAGCCCGTTCACGGACGAAGTGCGTCAGCCTTCGCCTCGAGTAGGGTTGGAGCCGGTCGTCGCGAAGGGACGGGACGAGTCCGTTGGTTGAGGTTGCATCGCTTGATGAGGTTCCGCTGCGGTCGGTGTGGCAGGACGAAGCCCGAGACTTCACACCGTGGCTGGCTGAGCATCCGGACCTGTTGGGTAGAGAACTCCAGATGGATCTCGAACTCGAACGTAGAGAGTTCGCTGTCGGGTCGTTCACCGCGGATGTTGTTCTTCGGGACGCAAACACCGGCGAGCGGGTGGTTGTGGAGAACTGGTTGGAGACGACCGACCATGACCACCTCGGGAAGCTGATCACCTACGCTGCGGCGCTGGAGGCTCGCTGGGCTGTGCTGGTCGCGAAGGAGTTCCGTCCCGAGCACCGCTCCGCACTCACCTGGTTGAATTCGATCTCGGGTGAGGGAAGCGGCTTCTCCGGGATCGAGGTCCACGCCGTCCGTATCGCGGATTCCCCCGCAGCTGTCCGGCTCGACATGGTTGTCTACCCCAACGACTTCTCGAGGCGAGCCAGGGCCGAAGCGAAAACAATGTCGGAAGCGGCGGGACGTTACACCGACTGGTGGGCCGAGTTCCATCCCGAGTTCCACGCGGCGCACCCCGGTTGGAGCAACGCTAAAGCACCGTCGTACGCCAACTGGATGCACTTCCCAAGCGGGAAGGGCGGGGTCAATACGGTCTGAGCTTCGCTTATCCCACCGGCGCTTCGAACTACAACCTCAGAGCGTATGTGAACATGGACGACGGGGAATCGGTGTACCCGGCTCTGGAAGCCCAACGATCGGCCATCGAAACCGGCTGCTGTCTCAACCTCAAATGGGAACCGAGCGAAAACACACGCTCGTCACGAATCGAGGTCTACCTCGACCCTGCCGATCCCAAGGACCGCGCCAGATGGCCGCAGTATCGTACCTGGGCCATCGAGACGCTCGGCGAACTAGGAGGGTACTGAGCAATCCACCAGCGGCATGCCAACCGCCGACATAATCCCTGGTCGGCGGACGGCAGGCCCCAGCAATCGTCATTGGTCAGCACCCTCCTACGCCGAGCCTTTGCGACACCGATCCGCAACCTTCCATAACAGCCACTCCCGGAACCGTGTCGACGCTGCCAAACGACGAAGGTATCGACCCGTCCCCGCAGATGGATCCCTACCAACAGTGAGATCGATCGACTCCCAACGCCAGCTTGAGCACCCGGAACGGGGATTCGGGTCGTGTCCGCGGCGGTGCGATCCCCGAAGGGGGCTAGTGGATGTCCACTAGCGGTGGACAGCTTGGGGAGATACTGCCATTCGGTCCCCCAACCGCCCAGGTCGCTCCGTGGACTCGGACCAGGTCGCACGCTTCGCGCAGGTCGGCGCCGAGCCCTTCGACTGCTGCCGGCGTCCTGCGGCACCGGTCCGCGATGTGCTCCACCCGCTCTATGAGGCAACACATGGGAACCAGCTTCCCCGCCCTGGTCCGACGTGGTTTCGTGACCGGTTTCTACCACGTTTGCCCATACCGTCCGGTCCTAACCCCCCGTTCCCGCAGCCGCCAACCACTCCAAAGAGATACGACACGCCGGCGCAGCCGGGAGCCGCGCACGGTCGCGCACGATTCGATCCCGGCACGCGTCTCCGCGCACGCTTCGCTCTGACCTGGGGTTTCCCACCCCCCGAGACGGCCGACCCGAACGGGATCGGGGACCCGGGCCCGCACTCCCGCAGCGCCCAGCAAGGCTACAACCGCGGTAGGCAAGACGACGCGGACCACCTCAACACGAATCCCAGTCACCCGGAATAGGGCGCCACGCCGAAGTCGAAGGCGCCGCTGGCGGACCCGCCCCCGTACAGGAACCCCACACCGCATTCGCACCCCGACCATGCCACGTGGATCACCAACACCACCACCCAACGCGGCGGAGACCCACACCACGACGAGTTAGAACTCGGCGATACCAGCCCGCACACCCGCCCCGGGAAGGAGGAATCTCCGTGTCACCCCGCCCCCGGCGGGCCAGTCATCGAGGCGTGCGAAGCCCGGACCCGCACACAAGCATGAGCCGAAACCACAGGCATGTAACCACCGGATCCGGGCCGTGGGAGCGGCTCGGTGGACGGATGGAACGTGAGCGGGTCGTCGGACCGTACGCGACTCGCGGTGGGACGCGGATCCTGTGAGTCGGACACTCCAGGGATGCCTATCTGTCGTATGGACGAAGAGGTGTCGTCAGGTCGACGAAGACAGCACGTGCTGGACGCGTAGTCGCATCCCGGGGAGGTCCTCGGGCAGTCTGTCGAAGTCGAAGCGTTCGTGCAGCCTGGGTATGACCAACCTTCCTCCCGCATAAATGTCGAACACGCCATTGTCGTTGCCCAGCGAGCTGTAATACATGTCGGGAACCGATTCTCCGTGGATCCGGTAACGCGGTTTGTCCGTGGGCACGGGTCCAGAAAGGAACAGCAAGACCTCCCCAGGTGTGTCCAAGAACGTCAGGTTGTCGGCGACGAACCTCTGTGCGTCGTAGCCACCCAGCGTGACAGTTGTCCCGGCTCTGCCCTTGAGTGTCTCGGAAACTCTCACTCTGGTGAAGACGATCGGATCAGCGTGTATCCCGCCGAGCTTGTACTTGATCGACTCCCAGAAGTCCACCGTCGCGCATCTCTCGCCTCTGGCCCATCCAGTAACTGTGCCCACGACGATGAGATCTGCGTTCTCTGTCAGTTCCTCCACCGACTCGTACACCGGCCCGCTCATGGATCCATAGACGGGCAAACGACCAACATCACAACGATCACCCAGCCACATTGCTATCAAGACGACGACCACAACCGGTAGCCAGATAACACGAACAAACGCCTTCTTGGTCGGGAGCCTCATCCTGACGTCCCTTCACAACTCATCGGGTGGAGCCAGCATCTAGTTTGGGATAGCCGCAACAACGCCGTGTTTCGTAGCATAAAGGAACATGATCGCAGCGGACGCTCGTACTGCAATCATCTGTGCTCTTTCCTCAGGTCAAGACCATGATGGTCCCCACGGACGGGGACTTCTCAAGACTCTCGGACCTGCAAAGAGGAAGGCGGGAGGGGAACAACTGTAACTGTTCCTGGTGGCAGACCGGGCTTACGAAGGGGACGAAACACGGCAACTCACCGTAGATCTACGTTACACACCGGTCATCCCAACGAAGAGCAACCGCCGCGACCAATGAGACTTCGACCAGCAGATATGCAAGCGGCGGAACGAGGTCGAACCGCTCTTCCGTCGGCTCAAAGGCTACCGGCGCGTCTTTGTCCGCTACGACAAACTCGACGTGATCTTCATCTTCCTAGCTTTTATCACCCTCACCCTCATCCATGACACACTCACAGCGTTAACACGACCTAGTTCTGCTCGTTCCAGAGTTGGGCTCTGGTCATGAAGATTGTCGGGTCGGTGTGCCATTCGGGGTATCCGATCCGGTTGTTGTCGGTGAGCCAGCCGATTCGGGTGTTGAGGCATTGGAGGAGGTCTGCGTTGCCGGCGGCGACCGCGAAACCGCCCCGTTCGTCGGTTCCGGTGTCGAGGGCGGTGACTGCTAGTGCTCCGGCGGAGGCATCGGCAGCGACCGTGTTACCGACGATGCCACGTGCTACGCCGTCGATGCGGCCTTCGGTGAGAGCGTCGATGAGTTCGGCCTCGCCCCCCTCGGCGCCCAGGTAAATCACCTGGGGCATGTCTTGCGACCCTGGGTGGACGTGAGACCGGTCCTCCAAGCCGGGTGTGGCACCCGCCGCGTTGATGTAGAAAGCGTCGGTGCCATCGGCGGTCTTTGTCCCCCCGGGGGTTTCCACCCGTACACCGGCCACGAGCACCCCGTCGTCGTTCGTTATACCTGCCAGCACCAGAAACCGCGCTTCGCCGGTCGTGCCCGCCAGCGCGCCGATCACTACCTCGCTGTTGAGGTCGGCATGGGTCGCGAGACGGTCGGCGTCGGCGGCTCGTACCAGCAGCGACTGGTGAAACGTGATATGCCCGGATGTGAACGCCACCACTCGGTCACCCGACGCGTCCGTGGTCCTGGAGTCGAGAATCGTGATACCGCCGCCCACGATGTCGAAGTCGTCGCCGGCCGGAAGAAACCAGATACCGTCCCAGGCTCCGATAGCGCGCCGTTGGAACCGCAGGCCCGCTCCGTCCATGTTCTCGACGGCGGTCAACAGGTCGGCTTCATAGCCCCGATGGCTGTCGAACATGGGATCGAGCGGATCCGCCGCCGCGCTGTAGCTCACCGGCTCGAAGAAAGCGTAGAACCCCACATTCAGAACCGGCCCCAAACCGGAACAGCCCGACCCAACCGCCGACACACACGCCGAAACCAGCACCATCATCACCGCGAGAAACAGCCCGCCCCGGTGCTTCACCCAGCCGACCCCAAGTCGTCAACGACGCTGGGAGTTTCGGAAACACTCCCCCGGCAGGTTCTCGACCCCCGCCCGGTGCCTAGCGCCCATCCCTCGGCGCGGGCCAAAAGACAACACAGGACTCGACGAGGCGTCCGGAGTCCACCAATTCTCTTGCTGACACGACTCTCTCCGATAGCAAGCCCTTCCAGCCTACGTACGACCCCGCAACCGCGACGGATGACAGGTAACCCACCAAGACCACAGCAACTCCCCGAGATCGGGCCGACTCGAACTCAAGCTTCGCTCCATGCGGTCCCTTACCCGGCCTGACTCAAAACACGGGCACCCATGAAACGCCGCTATCTCGATGCCCGATGGCGACCATCCGACGGTAACACACTGCTGTTCAACCCGGCCGCGGTTCGGGTCACCCGACACCGCTACCGACCAACACGCATCCCTACTCCCTGGACCCACCAACCAGACACAACCATCCGACCCGTGGAGAGCCGGATGCGGTGTGAAAGCCGTACGTCCGCATCACGAGGCGCGGACCGGGGAAACCGACCGATAGGAACATCGGCACGGCGCCCCGGTCCGACCCTACTGGTTCACCGAAGGACTCACCCTCCACCGCCGGGAGATACAACGCCGCCCCCCCGATCAGCGGCCCCCAACATACCAACCGGACCTGTTCCGAGCCCGCTTCACCCTCCTGCGGCGGGCGGATCATCTCAGCGACGCCACCAGGCCCACCTGGATCGGCTGTTCGACGCTCATCCACGTCTCCGCACCGCCGGGGACGCTCTACAGGAACTCCACCGGACCTACGAAACCGACCTCCTCGACGGAGCCAACCAAGCCCTGGGACAGTTCGCCGACCTCTACAACAGCGGCCAGATCCCCGAATACCACGACATCGTGGACACCATCATCGCCTGGGGAGAATGAGCCCTGGCCTACCCCACCAGCAGACGAGCATCCAACAGACCTATCGAAGAGACCAAACAACGTCCACCATGTCCTCCGACCAGTCGCTTACGGGTTCACCAGCACCAACAATTCGCAGCCCGATGACTCCTCGCAACATCAACCCCACACCGGCACCAGAACGCCGAAACCCACGAAATCGCGCAGCCTCACACCCTTCAACCACCTGGGCTCCCAGCAGAAAACAAGACCGGCCCTGACACCAGGAGTCCAAGATCACGGGTTCGGAGCGGCCCGAAGCCGGGTGTGGCGAAACGCGGATGACCGGGCATGTGGTGGGATCTTGAAGGAAGTAGCCACTGGGATGTGGCCCTTGGCTTCGGCGATGGCCTCCCATCAGGGACGGTCGTCAAGGGTCAGACGTAAAGAACCCGGGTAGCCCAGAACTGGCACCTGACCGACATCTAGCGAGGTCTGAATCGGCGGGTCCCATGCAGCATGAAGACGCTGCTGACCTGCGACTCCTGGGTTGGGCCATAATCGTGGAACGCAACACACCGTACCTTGAACCGGGCATCCTTCCAGTGCGCAGTCCCCTTTGTCGGTGCCAACCCGCTCTCACTGCGGGTAATGTCCGGCTACCAGGGCGAACTCGCCCCAGTATGATCCGCCGGGTGGTCGCACAAAGGAGGGACTTATGATCGGGAAACGGAGCATCGCCATCACCTTGTTTTGCCTGGTGGCCATTGCCGGCATGGGAGCATGCGGGGAGGACACGAGCACGGTGGGCCAGACGGCCGTAGCGTCGCTGTCGGGACCCGAGGGCGACGGGATGGGCAAGGTCGTCTTCACGCAAGGACCCAACGGTGTTCTGATCTCCGCCGACGTGAGCGGACTGACCCCCGGACTGCACGGATTCCATATCCATGCTGTCGGGGCCTGCACCCCGGACTTCTCAGCTGCTGGAGGCCATTTCGATCCCGAAGACGAGGGCCACGGCTTCATGCACGGAGAGAGCTGGCATCCAGGGGACCTACCGAACCTCCACGCCGGCGACGACGGGGTTGCACGCACCGATTACTTCGCCGACCGAGTTTCCCTCGCTGCTGATGCCGACGGCTCCCTCTTCGACGCCGACGGCTCCGCGATCATCATCCACGCCAAACCCGACAGCTACGGCCCGGAACCCGGCGCCGGCGACCGCGTGGCCTGCGGCGTCATCAACCGAAGCTAGCAACACCAGATCCCAACAATCCCGATCCGGGCTGCCCACAGCCGCGGACTCTCAGCCTCGATCCACGCCAGATGTTCAATGACTGGGGGATGGACGGACCTGGAAAAGTGCCTCCGCTCTAGGACACTCGCCTTACCAGAGAGACGTTATCGGCTCGGGGTACAGGCGGTTGGCGGCAGGTTGGTGGAAGGCCAGGCGGGCGGGTTCGGGGTCGAGCAACACAACCCCGGCCAGGACATAGTGACGCCACCCCAGATAGATCACGCCCTAGTCGATCCCGGCGTGACACCGACGGGATCGGGCCGTCGGGGAGAAACAGGGTGCGTCATTGTCGTCTCCTTTGGGTTCTGACCGTTTGGGTTCGCTACAGGACATAAGCCGCCTTGATCTCCATGCGTGCGGCCTCGCACACGCCGCGCTGGCCGCCGGGATGTCCACCAAGTCAAAGGCACCGAACTCCCGTCTCCGGCCCGTGACACCGAGAGTGCAGGCGTAGCCGACGCCCGACCTGTACGGGCAGCCGAGTCGCTCACCCACCGGACTCCACCGCCCAGAGCGACGCAGTCGGCAACCAGGTCAACCGAAGCGCAGAAGGCCGGACCCCATCGCCCCGCCGCCCACTTGCCGTGTTGTTGACGACATAGGAGCATCCTCAGGCGCGTAAATGTCAAGCTGCGGCTTGGTCGATGGTGGTTCGGTGTGCCCAGGCCGTGTGTTCGTTGTAGGGGGTTCGGTGTTTGAGGCAGCCGCGGAGGATGCCTACGAGTCGGTTGGCGAACCGGCAGCAACATCGGAGAACACACCTTGAGGCTCGTCCACGGACCCGATCGCCTCAAACGCCCGGACCAGAAACACAGCCATATCCAAACGCGTCAGAGGTGCATCAGGGCGGAACGACCCATCCTCATACGGCGCCACCACACCCAGCGCGGCCATCCGATCCAGATCCGCCCGGTACCACGCGTCATCCGCCACATCCGAGAACCGGATCGTCCCCGACGCCACACCATCCGAATCGCCTAGCGCCCGTGACAGGAACGCCATAATCTGCGCCCGAGTGACCACCCTCCTCGGACAAGACCGATCATTGTCCGGAGGATTACAACCTACCGTAATCCCCAAGCTCGAGATAAGCTCGATGTTCGCCTCATGCACACTCCCATCGTCATCAGAGAACCTACCCACGAAACCCGGCTCAGGATCCACCACCGCAGCCCTGCCGATAGCAGCCTGCTCGCAGAGCCGATTTCTCACAATGGACACCTCCCCGAGGCCCCCCTCTACCTCGTCCCGACCCTACGCCGGAAGCGAGGCCGGCTCGTGGGGGTCTCCTGCCAGGGTTGCTCAGGACTGCGATCGGGTCCGGTAACCTTGACTAATTGTGTCCTCAGCTACAACGATCGAAGTCGGAGGAGAGGACGTCCGTCTGAGTTCGCCCGATCGGGTCGTATTCCCGCGGCAGGGTTGGACCAAGCTCGACATTGCCCTCCACTTCAGGACAGTGGCCGAAGGATGCCTGAAGGGGGTTTACGGACGTCCGACCATGATGAAGCGGTACATGAAGGATGTCGACCACCCACCCATCTATCACAAGCGTGCATCGTCGAAGAGTCCGTTCGAGACAGCCATGATTCGCTTCCCCTCCCAGCGGGCGGGCCGGATGAACGTACCGAGAGTGCCCGCCGACATTCTCAGATTCGTGCAACTGGGCTGCCTCGACCTCCATCCATGGCCGGTGCGAAGCCAGGACCTGGATCATCCGGACGAGTTGCGATTCGACTTCGATCCCACACCCGGGTTTGTCTTCGCGGACGTCAAGCGTGTGGCACTGCATGCGAAGGATCTGCTCGACGAACTGGGGTTGATCGGCTGGCCCAAGACGTCAGGAAGCCGTGGCATCCATGTATACGTGAGGATCGAGCCACTGTGGGACTTCTTCCAAACCCGGCGTGCCGTTCTTGCGTTCGGAAGGGAGCTTGCCAGGCGCCATCCGGAACTGGTCACGACAAGTTGGTGGAAGGAGGAGCGCCGGGGCATCTTCGTCGACTACAACCAGAACGCCCGGGACAAGACCGTCTCCTCCGCATACGGTGTCCGGCCCACAGGGTATGTGTCAGCGCCGATCACCTGGGCGGAACTACCCGATGTGGAGATTGAGGACTTTCCGATGGATCGCTTCTCTGATCGATACGCGGAGGTGGGGGACCTGACGGCACGCATCGACGAGAACCCCGGACGGATAGACCGGTTGCTCGAGTGGGTGGAGCGAGACGAAGCCGCCGGCGAGGGCGACGCGCCCTGGCCGCCCAACTACCCGAAGATGCCCGGCGAGCCACCCCGCGTACAACCCTCGAAGATGGTCAGGGCAAACTGGGAATAGGCAGCGACAGACCCCGCCGACCAGCACCAAGGGCTCTTCGAGCGAGAAGAGCCGCACGCCTCACGTAATCTGTCGTAGCACCACCTCCGGGCTGAGAGCCCTGGACACACAGGTGAGGATCATGCCCGACTCCTGCTCGCTCCAGGTGAGGGCAAACGGAACGCCGGGATCCCCCCGCCCCGAGACAAGCCGCGCCTTGCACGTACCGCATACGCCCGATCTGCAGGCATAGAAGATCGGCGCGGCCATCCGGTCAAGGGCGGACAGCAGTACTTCCCCAGCCTCGACAGGGCTGGACGCGTCCAAGCCCTCCAACCGGAGTTCGGCGTCCCGATACTGTGCGGGGACATTCTCCCGGCTCGGAGGCACGTAGTGCTCCACTTTCAGGCGGTCCTCGAGTACGCCCAGAGTCAGCAGACGCGCTTCAACGGTCCGGTTCATTCCGGGTGGCCCACACACCAGATACCACACGTCTGCAGTGGTCGGCGGATGGCTGACAACCATACGATCTACGAAACGGTGATCTATCCGGTTGCCATGCTCGCTCAGCACGTGATAAACGTGCAGCCGACCGGGGAAGGACTCTGCGAGTCGTGCCAATTCGTCGGCGAAGATCACGTCCGCCCGGCGCCGGTTACCGTATGCGAGATAGACAGCGGAGCCTGGCTCGACTTCCAGAACTCCTCGTAGGACGCTCATCACCGGTACGATCCCGCTCCCGGCCGCAAACGCGTAGTAGGTCCGCCGGTTGTCGACAGCAAGGCCGACTCCGAAGCTTCCAGCCGCCGGTTCCAACCCGACCACTTCCCCCTGCTCGGCCCGCTCCACGAAGTAGGTCGAGACCAGTCCGCCCGGTAACCGCTTGACGGTGATCGACGGGTCCGCTCCAAGCTCGGGAGTCGAACTGAGCGAGAAGACCCGACGTTGCTCCTCCCCTCCGATCACCACCCTGGCAATTACGTATTGCCCGGCATGCCCTCCGATCCTCCCCTCGGGATCGTGAAACGTAACCGTAACGGCATCTGGTGTCTCGGAGCGGATCGATGAGATCTGCAGGGAAAGGACCTCCCTCCCCTGGTTGCTCAACCAACCACCTCCGAGAACCCGGCTCCCGTGGGTCTAACCAACTGGTCCATGGTGCACTCCTCGGGAGCCTTGTCCGGACGCCACCGTTCGAACCGGGTGGCGTGGCGGAACCTTCCTCGCTGCAGCTGGTCGTAGCTCACTTGGACGACAACTCCGGGCTCGACAGGAGTCCACTGCATGGACCGCTTGGTCGACCATCTGCTCTGTGCTCCCGGAGCGCGGGTGTTCTCACCACCGCCGAAGCTCTCATCTGCACTAATCTCCTCGAGCAGACTCAGGAGGGTGACCCGGTCCCGGTCGGAGAAGCCGGAGCAATGGCCGATGAAGTGCAGGTCGCCTTCGGTGTTGTACAGCCCGAGCAGGATCGACCCTATCCGGTCGCCGTTCTTGTGAAGCCGGTATCCGCCGATCACGCAGTCGACCGATCGCCGATGCTTCCATTTGAGCCATTGGCGCTTGTCCTGCACGTACACACCGTCCGCCCGCTTGCAGATGATCCCGTCGCACCCGGCCGACTCGTAGTCTCGGAACCAGAGGGAGGCGGTGTCGAGGTCAGAGGTGACGGGAGTCAGATGCCAGCGATCCCCCAGTTCCTCCGATAGATCCTCCAGGCGAGCCCGGCGGGTGGCGTAGGGAGCTTCAACGAGACTTTCTCCCCTCTCGGCCAGAAGGTCGAAGGCGACCAAACGGGCAGGGATCTCCTCGGCCAGTCGTTCGATACGTGAACGGGCTGGATGCACACGCAGCTGCAGCAGATCGAAGTCGGTGGTGTTATCCACCACTATCAGCACTTCACCGTCCACCACGGTACCGGGAGGAAGCAAATCGAGGGAGGGCTGCAACTCCGGGAAGTAGCGCAGTAAGGTCTTCCCGTTGCGGGAGTCCAGTCTCAATTGCTCGCCTCCGTAGGCGATCATCCGGAACCCATCCCATTTCGGCTCGAACATCCAACCCTCGCCGCGTGGTGGCCCGGCGACCACGCGCGCCTTCATGGGCTTTATCGGCGGTGTCAAAGGCCAATCCATCCGCCGCAGGATAGGACATCAGCGTGATATAGGTACCGGCGAGGCAGGCTCGATCTACAAGCTAAACCCGTAGGGGTGCAGCCCATCGAACTCGTGGAATCTCACCTCGGTACCCTCGCCCGCAGTGACAACGACCCATTCTGTCCCGAACTCGTTCAACAACTGGCGGCAGTTGCCGCACGGATACGCGCCGTCTACGTCTGCAGCGTCCACACAAGCCACCGCAATCCCTACGATCTTCCGCAGTCCTGTGGCTACCGCTCCCGCGATCGCGGTGGCCTCCGCGCAGATCGAGGAGCCGTAGGCGGCGTTCTCGACGTTGCAGCCTTCGTAGATCTCACCTGCGGCGCCCAATACCACCGCGCCGACCCGGAACCGGGAGTACGGCGAGTACGACCGGAGAGCAGCTTCGCGGGCCCGTCCTGCCAAATCCTGGGGAATCATTCCGCGACCAGCAAGGCGTCGACGAAACCAGCCCCATCAAAAGGAACCAGGTCCTCCAGGCCCTCCCCCACCCCGATGAACTTCACAGGAAGGGACAGTTCTCGCTCCACGGCGATCACCACGCCTCCCTTGGCCGTGCCATCCATCTTTGTCAGGATCATGCCCGTCGTCCCCAGTTCAGCGAACCGCCTCGCCTGGGGCAGCCCGCTCTGCCCGGTGGTGGCATCCATAACGAGAAGCACCTCGGACACCTGATCGCCGTCCTTCGCGAGCACGCGGAGGATCTTGGCGAGTTCCGCCATGAGGTTATGGCGGGTCTGGAACCTGCCCGCGGTGTCGATGATCACCACGTCGGCGCCTCGCGCCCGAGCAGCTTGGAGAGTGTCGTAGGCCACCGCGGCAGGGTCACCTCCGGCCTGCCCTGACACCACCTGGACGCCGATCCGCTCGGCCAACACCTGGAGCTGGGTATCGGCCGCAGGCCGGAAGGTGTCGGCCGCCCCGATTATGGGCTGCCGACCCTCGGCCTGGAGAAGCGCGGCTAGCTTTGCCACAGTGGTGGTCTTGCCGACCCCGTTGACACCAACCAGTACCACGATTGCCGGCTTGCTGTCGAGATGGAGACTGCGATCCAAGCCTGTCAGGATCCGGACCATCTCGGTGCGGATCACCTCCCGGGCTTGTCGGACGTTGACCGGACCGGCTCGCTTCACAGCTTCGACGATGCGGCGAGCTGCCTCGACCCCCAGGTCGGAGCTGATCAACTCCTCCTCAAGTTCCTCCCACACGGAGTCCGATACCGCGGAGCGAGCGAACACGGACTCGAGCCGGGTACCGAGTCTCTTTCGCGTGTCGGCAAGAAGATGACCCAGGTCGCTCGTTGCCCGGCTAGTGACACGTGGCCCGGCTCTTGACCGCCCGACCAGGACAATCACGCCCGCCACCACGAGGGCAGCAACCAGAATCCAGATCACTGGACTCATTGGTAAGGAGTCAAAGGGGCCGAACGGGTGCGCCGAGGGGGAAATCACGACACTGAACTTTACCCGGATGGAACGGGCAAAGCATGGAACCGCGATCACACGAGAGCAGGCACCTCGTCCATCTTCCGCACCAGTGCCTGTGAGGAACCGCCCGGTTCCATGGTCACACCGAAGAGCACGTCGGCGGCCCGAACCGTGGCCTGCTGGTGGGTAACCACTATCAGTTGCGCATGGTCCCGGAACTCGTCCACCAGGCGAAGGAAGCGCTGCAGGTTGGCGTCGTCGAGGGCCGCGTCGACCTCATCGAGGATGTAGAACGGACCGGGGCGGGCTTTGAACACAGCGAACAGGAAGGCAAGGGCGGCCAGGGATCGCTCTCCGCCGGAAAGCAGGGCAAGCTTGCCAACCTTCTTGCCGAGCGGCTGCGCCTCGATCTCCACTCCTGACTCGAGCGGAGCCGCCGGATCGGTGAGGGTTAGGCACCCGGTCCCTCCGGGAAACAAAGCGGAGAAGAAACGGCGGTAATGACGCGCCGCAAGCTCGAACGTACGGGAGAACCTTGTTTCCATCTCATCGTCGAGGGCTGCAATTACCTTGCCCAGTTCGGCTCTCGATCTTTCGAGATCGGTCACCTGACCACTAATGAGTTGGTACCGCTCGTCGAGTTCGCGGAACTCCTCGTTGGCGAGGAGGTTGACCGGACCCAGTCGGGCGAGTTCCGCGGCGAGCGAGGCGACCCTGGCTCCGGTGTCCCCGCCCGCCCCAGCGGGGCGCTCCGCCACCATGGCCTCCTCCTCAGAGGCATCGGCATCCCTCCGCAAGGCCTCCAA
The DNA here is from genome assembly GCA_026710435.1 of bacterium. Taxonomy (GTDB): domain Bacteria; phylum Actinomycetota; class Acidimicrobiia; order Spongiisociales; family Spongiisociaceae; genus JAPPFW01. Next base: position 18,332 of record JAPOQZ010000050.1, read on the forward strand.
CAGCGATTCTTCCCTGATACGGACTTCGGTCTCCTCTACTGCGATCTCGTTCAGTCGGGACCGGCCGGCCTCGATAGCGCGCGCTAGCCCGGATAGCTCCCGGCGGGTTTGAGAAATGCCCCGATCTGCAGCGGAAACCTTCTCCTTCAATGCTTCTCGGAGTACGGCCAACTCGGCCGCCTTGGACTCGACGACGTCGATGACTCGCCGCGTCAGGCGCCGCACGGAGCGGGCGTCGGAGAGTTCCCGGGATTCCGCGACCACATCGTCCAGTTGCTCGAGGTCAGCCCTCACGCTCCGGAGCCTCGTGTCCAGAAAGCGGCGGCGCTCCGTTGCCGCCCCGAAGGACCGCATGGCATCGTCCCTCGCCAACCCGGCTGCCTTGTGCTCGAGTTCGACCGAGGCACGTTGCGACAGCAGCAGCTCGCGGGACTCCCGGTGCTCCTCTAGGCCGTCCTCGAGAGATTTCACTTTCTGCGTCAGGTCGCGGAGGCGCTGTTCCCGCTCTGCGGCCCTCCCGCGCACGGTATCGAGCCGTTTCGTGAGCGCCGCCAAGTCCTGCATGGCGGAGGCACGGGCCCGGTGAGTCCTATCCATGTCAGCCTTCAGGCGAGCACGATCCGATCGGAGCGAAGCGAGTTCCGCTCGCGTCGCTTCCTCCGCGCTACGAGCTTCTGCCAGCAACACGGAGGATTCGGACTCGGCGCGGACGGCCTCGGCCTCGACTGTCCCGGCAGCCTTTAGCTCACGGCGGGCAGCCTCGAGGAGACCGGGCGAAGCTTGTTCTGGATTGGCCGGGCATATGCCGAAGGAAGTGATCAGGTCTCCTTCTCGGGTCACCGCCCTGACCTCGGGGTTGCTCCGGACGACCCGCAGACCGGTTTGCCAGGCCTCCACGAGCACCACGTCCCCTAGGAGGAAGGAAGCCAAGTTGCGATCGGCATCCCGGCCAAGCACATCGACCAGCGCGTCCACCCCCGCGGTTCTGACCACTTCTGCGGAGAGCGACTTGCCGGCGGAAGCATCGCAGTGCAACAGGGGTAGTCCTCCCCGGCCCTCTGACCTGAGTCGGGCGAAAGCACTGCGCATTGCCCCTACTCGTTCCAGCACCACCCCTTCCGTCCAGGTGCCTAGAGCGGCCTCGACCGCGGGAACGAACCGGTCCGGTACCTCCAGAATCTTCGCGAGGACCCCTCGCACACCGTCCCAATCCTCAAGTCCCTTGCCGTCTGCTCGACCGAAGCCACTTTGCATCTCCTCAAGAGCTTGCACCCTGGCCTGGGCACCAAGCCGCTCCGCCGTCGCCGACCTGAGAGTCCGGTCGCTCCGACCCCAGGCGGCCTCCAACTCCGAACGCGCGGCGGTACGGGCATCGACCACCCGTCGGGCCGCTTCGAGGCGTTCGCCGGTGTCGCGAAGCTCGTCCTCCAGAGCCTCCAGGGACTCCGCGTCCTCGACCATACGAGACCGACCCTCTTCGATGAGCAACTCTAGGTTTGATCGTTCACCAGCATCCTGGCGGGCGGTCGCCTCAAGCGAACGCAACTCCAAGCGCATGGCCGGGAGGTCGGCCTCCGCCGGCCGAGGCTCGCGATCCGGAAGGGAACGCAACCGATCGGCCAACACGTCGAGAGCCCCCTGGGCCGATCGCACGGTTTGTCGAGCCCGCTCCTCCTCTTGCGTAGACTCGATCAGCCGCTCGGTCAGGCGCCGGGCCTCATCCTCCAGCTTGCGATGGCGTTCGCCGGCGGCCTCGATCCGGATAGACAGTCCTCCGACCCGTTCGCGTGCTACGTGGGAAATGCCTCGCAATCGAGCGCCGACGGTGTCTAATCGCGCTTCAACTGCGGTTGTGAGATCGAGAGCGACCAGCGTTGCGGTCCGCTCCGACTCGAGCGCCGCCAAGGTCTGCTCCAGCTCGCGGAGGTCCGAGCGTCCTCCCTCGACGTCCCGGATCCACCTTGCCCTCCCCTCCGCCAACTCCTTCAGACGGGATCTCGAAGTACGGAGATTCTCTCCACCGATCCATAGCCTCAAGGACCGCAGTTCGTTCTGGACCAACTCGTATCGTTCGGCGGCCAGCACCTGTCGGCGCAACGGGCGCCGGCGCCGCTCTATCTCGCCCACGACGTCGTGTAGGCGGACCACGTCTCGGTCAGTCTCCTCAAGCCGACGGATCGCCCTCACCTTTCGAACCTGATGCTTGAGGATGCCGGCCGCTTCCTCGATGATCCGCCGTCTATGGTCACCGTTCGTGGTCAGTAGCGAGTCCAACCTTCCCTGGCCGACTATCAGGTGCTGGTGACGACCTACCCCGCTGTCCGAAAGCAATTCCTGTACATCGAGTAGCCGACACTGCACACCATTGATCTCGTACTCAGAGAGGCCCCCCCGGAACAAGCGGCGCGTCAGGGAAACCTCGTCGAGATCCAGAGGCAAGAGCCGATCGGTATTGTCCATCACCACAGTGACCTCGGCCCTCGAGTGGGATGCGCGGGTCGCGGTGCCGGCGAAAATGACATCGTCCATGCGGTCGGTCCGCAGCGCTCTCGTGAACTGGCTTCCTAGGACCCAGGCCACGGCATCCACTATGTTCGACTTGCCGGTGCCGTTGGGACCCACGACCACCGAGACGCCCGGTTCCAACTGCAGTCGTGTCCGGTCGGCAAACGACTTGAAACCGACGAGCTTCAGAGATCTGAGGTACAAGTCACACCCTTGCGATTCCGTCCACCGCACAATAGTGGCTCCCCCGCGATTCCCTGGCAGCATCGGCCATGCACCTAGCCCGACGCTTCATGGTTCCAGACATACCCGCGGCGACATGCCACATGGACTACGTCATCGCGGCCGGGCCCGGCTTCTCGCCACGGGTGAAGGTCGCGCCGGGCCGGGACGGGCCTATCGAAGCGCCCGCAATCCCTGGGCAGAACCTCATGTCCCACACCCCGTACGCCCAGCCAAGACCACCGCACGAAGGATCGGGGCTACTGCAGGTCTATGAAGGTTCGGGTCCTAGTGTCCTGTATCTCTGTTTCGCTTGCGTTCCGGGCTTGACGAGCCGAACCCGAACCGGCCACCGTTACCAGAGGGTCGTATCTGTCACATGCTCGTTGCACAATGGTAGATAGCCGTATACACCGGCGGTTCGTTTCCGACGTCGAGGGGACCGTGGCAGGGCTCATACTGTCCGGAACCGGCCCGCACAGGGGATCGAAGGTCGCGTCCGTGAGCCTCGGCGGCGGCGCGGGGGGGGGGGAGCCCAACAA
>JAPOQZ010000158.1 GCA_026710435.1 bacterium
CCACAGCCGCAGCGTCTCAGACGCGCAGCCGAACTTCTCAGCTATCGAACAGAACATCCGTCCCTGTCAGAACGGTGCTCCCCCCGATGCTCCAACACCATCCAGACAGCCCGCTCCCGAACCTCCGGCGAATACATGATCGGTCTTCCCATGACTCCATTATCTCCCAACTAATCGAGTCTCCGGGGAAACCGGGGCGGTTCATTATGAAGTGTCAGCCACGGGAAGGGACACGATGCCGAACAATCATCCCGACGGGTTCGACCTGGAGCGGGTCCTTACACTGATCCGCAACGACATCAGCGGGATCAGGGCCGACGTGGCCGACATCAAGAGCGGCCAAGCCGCTCTCGTGACCAAGGTAGATATCCTGATCGACTCGACAGCCGCCACCACGACGAGGGTCGTGGAACTCGAACGTACCCGCACGACCACTAGCCAACCACGTCGAACGCAGCCGCCTTCTCCGGGTCGGTGTTTGGCGCCATTGACGGTATTCGTAGCCGACGACAACTCCGCTGCCGCGGTAGTGTCGTCCCGTGCCAGTTGTCGGTGTCCGGCTTCCGATCCCTTGGCTAGCCTCGCGTTGCCTGCCAGGTCGGTCGCTACCCGGGTCTCCAAGAGTGCCCCGGTGACTAGCGGGGACTCGGACGGTCGCAGTGTCCGACCAGCGTCGCGGGTCGGAACCCACGTGCGTCCTCCGACAATCCCAATATCCGGCGCCGCGGACGATCATCCGTGCCATCGGGAACCGCAGGGGTTCCAGATGTTCCCGCCGTTCCGCTTCCCGCCAGCCCAGGTCGGAGCAAAGCGTGCGCGGAAACGTGCGCGACCGTGCGCCGCTCCCGGCTACGTTTGCCACGATGGCGCATGTGGAGTTGTCGGCACTGGTCTGGGAGAGACGGGGACCTACGCTGAAGCACCAGACCGCAGTGTTGGGAGTCCGCGGCAAACCAGCCGTGACCTGGGGGTTTGCAACAATAGGAGACCGGAAGAAACAGGAAGAAACCGGCTCCGGGGGTGGGACTTGAACCCACAACCAACGGATTAACAGTCCGCTGCTCTGCCGAATTGAGCTACCCCGGACGGATCGATCAACCATACGATGGTAGTCGCTTCCCAAGGGTTGGAGATCAGTTGTCTCGCAGGTAGTCCTCCAGGTTGAGCCTCTCGCTGTTGCGGCGTAGCTTCCAGAGAGCTCGGGTCTCCATCTGGCGGATCCGCTCGCGGGTCACCCCGAAGTGGCTGCTCAACTCCCGAAGGGTGCGCACCTTGCCGTCCTCCAATCCGAACCTCATCAGGATCACCTGCCGCTCCCGGTCGGTCAGACCTTCGAGAGCAACAGCCACGTACTCCTGGAGGAGCATGGAGGTGGCATTGTCGAGGGCGGCTTCCGAACCCCGGTCCGGTACGAAGTCGCCCAGGGTCATGTCGCCGGTGTCGGTTACCGGCATCTCGAGCGAGAGGGTCCCCTCGGAAATCCTCGAGAGTTCCACCACCCTGCCGGGCGAGACTTCGATCTCCCCGGCTATCTCGCCGATGGTCGGTTCCCTGCCGAGGTCCTGGAACAGGCGTCGTTGTGCCTTGGCCAGTTTGTAGATGGTCTCCGCCATGTGGACCGGCACCCTGATCGTCCGTGACTGGTCGGCGAGGGCCCGACTCACCGATTGCCGGATCCACCACGAGGCGTAGGTGGAGAACTTGAAGCCCTTGCGGTAGTCGAACTTCTCCACCCCCTTCATCAGCCCGACGTTGCCTTCCTGTATGAGGTCCAAGAGAGGCATGCCGTTGCCGACATAGCGCTTGGCGATGGACACCACCAGGCGGAGGTTGGCCTCGACCAGACGTTTCTGGGCCTGTTCGCCCTTGTCCACGATCCGCTCCAGCTTGGCGAGTTCCTTGAACGATCCGCTCGACGGTCCGGACTCGAGTTCCTCCAGCCTGGCCCTCGCTTCCTCTCCGGCCTCGAGTGCCATGGCCAGTTCGACTTCCTGCTGGACGGTGAGGAGCGGAACCCGGCCGATCTGGCTGAGGTACATCCGGACCGGGTCCGATACCGGCAACCTGTCCTCGTCGAGCAGAGGTAGATCCAGGAGGTCCGCGGTGTCCTCCTCGACAGTCACACCCTCGCCGCGGACCGCGTCGATCACCTGATCCAGAGCCGTCCCCGGAGCGTCGATCCGTTCCAGTTCCCGTTGGATCTCCATCATCGTCACGAAACCCCGCCGCTGGGCTCGCTTCAGAAGCTCCTGGATTACCCCAGCCAGACGCCGGTCCATTCCTACTCCTCAGCCAACTCGTTCTCTGTTCTGAGTTTCTGCAACTCCCCAAGGATAGCTATGTATTCTTTACGATCGTTTTCGGGATCGATGAAATCGAGTCGGCGGCGCAGTTCGTCCTTGTTCCTCTTCGCGTAGCGTTCCTCGAGATGGGCCAGCACGTCTGCAACCGGGATCAAAGGCTCCTCTAGGACCGCCAAGCTTCTTGCTAGAGCGGCCAACCGGCGGTCCTCGATTCCGGAAAGCGGCACAGCTGTCCCCGGGGCGAGATGACGGCCTACTTCGCGGAGGCTCCTGGCCAGGCCCAGGGCTCGGGGATCCTCGAACAGGTGGCCGGCGACCCTTTCCGGAGGTGAGGTACCGGCAATCATGTGCCGCAACAGGTCACGCTCGGACCGGTCGAGAGGCCCACCCACCGACCGGACATCGCTGATGGCCGGCTCCTGTCCCCGGGAGCGGCCGCTCCCCGAACGCTGCCGCCCTATCTCCTGGAAGACAAGGTCCTCGCTGATCCTCGTGCGCTTCGCCACGTCGATGGCGTGCTGTATCCGGTCGACCTCGTCAGGATGGTTGGCCAGGAGTCCTGCCGCCTCCCGCATGGCTCGGCTGCGGGCTCCTAGCTCGTGCAGCTCATGGCTCGCCATGATCCGGTCGATCCGGAATTCCGTGATGGGTTTCGAACCGTCCACCGCTTCCTTCAGCAAGTCCGCTTTCCCGTCCTTGACCAGATCGGCCGGATCGCGACCCTTGGGCATCTGAGCGACCCGGAGCTCGATGGACAGGTCGGCGGCGATCCTGAGTTCGTCACCCCGGACCGCTGCCCCTGCCCCGGCGGCGTCGGCATCGAACGCGAGGATGACCTTGGAGGCGAAACGCCGCAGCAGATCGAAGTGTCCCTCCCCGAGGGCGGTTCCGCAGGTGGCCACCGCCACCGGCATTCCGGCTATGCGAAAGGCGATCACGTCCGTGTAGCCCTCGACCACGACTGCGGTTCCCTCCCGGCTGATCGCGGAGCGCGACCGGTCAAGCCCGTACAGCAACTCGCTCTTCTTGTAGAGGGAGGTCTCGGCCGTGTTCAGGTATTTCGGGCCTTCGCCCCGTAGCAGCCGACCACCGAACCCGACCATCTCACCGCGGACGTTGCGTATGGGGAACATCAGGCGGCCCCGCAGGAGGTCGAAGGGCCGCCCGGCCTGGTTCCGTCTGGCCAGCCCGGCGTCGATCATCTCCCGGTCCTTGAAGCCCGTGTCGCGGAGATGGCCGGTCAGCGCGTCGAACGAGTCCGGCGCGTAACCGATCTCGAAATCGTCGATCACCTCCACCCCGTAGTCACGGCCCCTTACGTAGGAGCGGGCGTGGCCCGCGTCGGGGGCCTTCTTCAGCCGGGCGTGGTAGAAGCGGCCTGCCTCCTCGACGGCCTCGATGAGCCGGCGCCGGCGCTCGCTTCGCCTGGCTGCACCCGGAGCTCGCCGAACCACGATGCCGGCCCGGTCGGCCAGCGTCTCAACGGCGTCGGTGAACTCCAGACCCTGGGTCTCCTGGACGAAGGTGAACACGTCTCCGCCGACCCCACATCCGAAGCAATGGTAAAGGCCGCGAGCCGGATCGATAGACATCGACGGGGTCTTCTCGGTGTGGAAGGGGCACAGCGCCTTGAAGGTGCCCCTCAGCTTGCGGACGGTTGTCACGCCCTCGAACAACTCGACCAGGTTCACCGCCTGGCGGATCCGCTCCAGGTCATCTCGATCGGCCATGCCTTAACCCCGGTTCTTGATGCGGGTGGTTTGTGCCGGACGAACGGCGTGTGGGCTATGAGCTTCTGACCAGGTATTGCGGCCCACTCGATCGTCCCGTCTCACTCCGGCGCGACCTTCACCCGAGGGGTGAATCCTAACCCGGTCGCGACAATGTGGTTGATCCGGCCTTCTACCGTCGGTGTGTCTGGAGTATGAGTGAATCAGGGTTAACGAGTGGAAGCCGGTGCCGGATACTCCAGGGACGGCAACAGCCACCATTGGCGGCCGCACCTAGCCGTCGGCTGCGACAGCCACCAGGTCGACGGCCAGGAGTATCTCGTCGGCGACGTCGCTCACGCTGGGCACGCTGGGGATCTGCAAGCCGAAGTCGGACCGAAGCACGGTTGCGGACCCGGTCACATCGATCCGGTCCTCCGACACCAGCATTACCTCTACGTCGAACACTACGGGACGCGTCACGCCACTCAGCGTGAGGTCCCCGGCGACCACCAGTGTCACGCTATCGCCGACCGCAGCCTCGTCCGGAAGGCCGTCGACCGCAGTTGGTTCGAACGTGGCGAACTCGTTCTCGTCACGGGCCGAACCGAGGATGGGACCCCGCGTAGCCCGGTCCCTGAAGCTCGAATCGGTCTCCAGGGTACGCACGTTTATCACTATCGCACCGAGACGCGAGGCGGTCGGATCGCCGAAGTCGATGAGCACTTCGCCCGCAACCTCGCTGGTCACGCCCACCACCCGCTTCGGGCTGCCATTCAGGACCTCGTCTATCTCGAAGCGAACCGACGAGGAGGCGCTGTCGATCCGGTATACCACCGCGGACCCCTCCTCGGGAGCGTCCGCCATGGTGGACGCCGGGGTCGAAGCTGTGGCTGCGGTCGTGCTTGCGGCCATGCCGGTCGTGGAGACCTCATCCGTAGTGTCCGCCCCCGAGCCGGTCGACGGAACGGTGGTCGCAGGGGAGGAGGAGGTGGTCGCAGGGGCGGTGGTGACGGGCGGCGCGGTGACGGGGGTGGTCGGCTCCCCGGTGCCTCCCGAGAACCACACGTAGGCGAACCCGGCCACGGCTAGAACCACTACGAGCCCGATCACGATCCGGAGTTTCTTCATTTCTTCCTCCCGCCATGTTGCGGATCCGCCAGACGGTCGGCCAGGTAGCCTTGCAAGGAGTCGACGCCGATCCGGTCCTGGACCATCGTATCCCGATCCCGGACCGTCACCGCGCCGTCGTCGAGAGTGTCGAAGTCGACCGTCACGCAATAGGGTGTGCCCACCTCGTCCTGGCGACGGTATCTGCGTCCGATCGCCTGGGTGACATCCACCTCGATGTCCCATACCGGTCGCAGCAGCGATGCCACCCGCTCCGTCACCTCGAGCAGGCGAGGTTTCTTGGACAGCGGGAGAACCGCGACCTTGATCGGCGCCAGCCTCGTGTCGAGGCGCAGCACCGTCCTGGTCATTCCCCGCACCACTTCCTCGTGGTAAGCGTCGATGAGAAAGGCGAAGGCCGCCCGGGTGGCTCCCGCCGCAGGTTCGATCACGTACGGGTAGAAACGGCGGCCCGCAACCTGATCGAAGTAGCGAAGGTCCCGGCCCGACCGCTCCGAGTGGCACCGGAGATCGAAATCGGTGCGGTTGGCGATCCCCTCCAGTTCGTCCCAGCCCCACGGGAAGCGGTACTCCACGTCGTAGGTCCCAACCGCGTAGTGGGCCAGTTCGGCGGCGTCGTGCTCCCGGAGGCGGAGGTTGGCGGCCCGCATGCCCAGTTCCAGGTACCACTCCCGCCGTTCCGCGACCCAGTAGTCGAACCAGCGGTCGGCTTCGTCGGGGTGGGTGAAGAATTCCATCTCCATCTGCTCGAACTCGCGGGTGCGGAACACGAACTGCCCGGGCGTGATCTCGTTGCGGAAGGACTTGCCGAGCTGCGCGATCCCGAACGGGAGCTTGCGGCGGGAGGTCCTCCTGACGTTCTCGAAGTTGGTGAAGATGCCCTGGGCGGTCTCGGGCCGCAGGTACACGACGTTGCCGTCACCCGCCACCGGGCCCATATGGGTCCTGAACATGAGGTTGAAGTCGCGGGCCTCCGTGAAGGTACCGCTAGAACCGCAGGTCGGGCACCGGTCCATGTCATCCAGCTTGTCGAGGCGGTGGCGCGCGTGGCAGGTGGCGCATTCGACCAGCGGATCGTTGAATTGGGAGACGTGCCCGGATGCCTCCCACACCTGGGGCGACTGGATGATCGCCGAGTCGAGCCCCACCACGTCGTCTCTCAGTTGCACCATCGAACGCCACCAGGCCGCCTTAACGTTGCGCAGCAGCGCCACCCCGAGAGGCCCGTAGTCGTAGGCGGAACGCAACCCGCCGTAGATCTCGGACGCCTGGAAGACGAAACCGCGCTTCTTCGCCAGGTTGACGATCGTGTCGAAGCCGGGTCCGGGCATGAGTTTGGATCCTGTCGAAAGGGGTGGCCGCATGGTACCCGACCCCGGTGGCGTACCGAGTCCCTCACTCGGGAGCGGGAAGCACACCCCCGAACCGGCGTCCCCGCCTCTGGTACTCGACGATCGCGTCCACCAGGCCCTGGGCGCCGAAGTCGGGCCAGAGGGTGCTGGTGAAGACCAGTTCCGCATAGGCGCTTCCCCACAGGAGGAAGTTGGAGATGCGCATCTCCCCCGAGGTTCTCACGATGACATCCGGATCCGGCATTCCCGGGACCGACAATCTTGCTTCGATATGCCGCTCGGTTATCGATCCTGGATCCAGCCGCCCGGAAGCGGCGTCGGCGGCAAGGGACCTGACGGCGGCAGTGACCTCGGCGCGGCCTCCGTAGTTGAAGGCGAGGACCAGTTCGAGCCGCCCGTTGTGCCGGGTGCGTGCGGCGGCGTTCTGCATGTGGGCGCGGTTGCGATCGGGGATCCGGGGATCGTCGAGGTCTCCGGCAAAGTGCAGCCTCACTCCCATCCGGTCGAGGGAAACGAGCCTGCGCAGCAGGATGTCCTCGTTGAACCACATGAGGAAGGCGACCTCGTCGGGGTCACGCGACCAGTTCTCCGTGGAGAAGGTATAGGCGGACAGCCACCGGAGGCCCACTGCCACTGCCCCTTCCACGCATTCGAACAGGACGGCCTCTCCTGCGGCATGCCCGGCGGTCCTCGGCAGGTTGCGGGCTCGCGCCCATCGCCCGTTGCCGTCCATGATCAGCCCGACATGCACCGGGATCCGGCCGGGATCCAACCCTTGGAGGTCCAGCCCTGCGGCGACATCGCCGGCGCCGGAGTCCCTATCCACCGTTCAACGAGCCGTAGGCCAGACCGGACAGCCCGGTCTCGATGTGGAACTCGACGAAGCGCCTTGCCAGGCCCACCGCGTCCCCGGCCATCGGCCCGTCCCCGCCGGTGAACCCGGACAGGTCCGAAGTGGCCAGCCCTGCCAGATAGGCCGTGAGTCCCTGCCTGAGCCGGAAGGAGCTGCCGGAGTCGCATCGGACGCACAACAGCCCGCCGCCGGCCACGCTGAACCGCTCGAGCGGGCCATCCCCACCGCAGGCGGCGCACCATCGGAGGGCGGGCGCTTGGCCCAATGCGTCCATCAGCTTCAGCAGGAACGAGGCCACCAGGTCCAGCCCCCCGGCACCGTTCTCCAGGGCCTGGAGTCCCCGCTGCAGCAGCAGGAAGAGCCGGTGCGACGGTTCACCCTCCACCACCACTTTGCCGATCACTTCCGCCATGCTTCCAGCCACCAGCACGGCGTCGAGTTCGTTACGGAGCCGGGGGAATGGCTCGATCACCGACACCTGGGTGATCGTCGGCAGGTTGCGTCCCTGGTACAGAACCAGATCCACGTGGGTCAGGGGTTCGAGCCTCCCCCCGAACCTGCTCTTCGTCCTGCGGACCCCTCTCGCCACGGCCCGGAGCTGTCCCTGGTTGGGGCTGACAAACACGACGATCCGATCGGCCTCCCCGAAGGGGAACCCGCGCAGGACTATCCCCTGTTCTCGGCGAAGCATCATCGTCTCTTTACTGGGTCCGGAGTATGTAGGCACGGCAAGCGTACCCGGCCATCGGACGGACTCGACGGCTATGGTCGCGGCATGGCGCTACTCGACCGATCAGAGCGGGAGGAGTTCCTCAGGTCCCACCCGGGTTGGGCCCTCGACGGGGAGACCATCACCAGGACCTTCGTGTTGGCGGACTTCGCAAGCGCGATCGGGTTCGTGGCAGCGGTGGGGATCGTCGCCGAACGAGCCTTCCATCATCCCGACATCGACATCCGGTACCGCCGGGTGGCGGTCTCGCTCACCACGCACGACCAGGGCGGGCTGACCCGGAAAGACACCTCCCTGGCGAGTCGGATAGACCGTCTGGCATCGAGCAGATAGATCCACTGCAAGTGCCGACCTCTCGAACTGCCTACAGACCGAGGCGCCGGATCCGGTCGGGGTAGCGCTGCCAATCCTTCTCCACCTTCACGCGCAGGTCCAGGAACACGCGCCGGGAGAAGTGTCGCACCAACTCCCGGCGGGCTTCGGTCCCGACCTGGCGGAGCACCGACCCCCCGGCCCCGATGACGATCCCTTTCTGTGAGGGTCGCTCCACGTAGACCGAGACCGAGATCCGCAGCAGGTCGCTCTTCGGCGCCTCGATGGATTCGGTCCGCACCGCCACCGAATGGGGGACCTCCTCCCGCAGGAGCGCAAGTAGCTTCTCTCGCACGGTCTCGGCCACCAGTACCTCGTCCGGCTGGTCGGTGGCTGTTCCCGGCGGGTAGTGGGCCGGGCCCTCCGGCAACCGGGGAACCAGTTCCCCCACCACACGCTCCAGTCCGTCACCGGTGAGGGCGGAGACCGGTACGTAGGCTCCGAAGTCCCAGTGGGATGCCTCGACCAGGCGCTCCGCCACGCGGCCTTTGCGCACCAGGTCGATCTTGTTGACGATCAGTACGACCATCTCCGGCCGCCCCGTGTCGAGAAGATGTTCGGCGATGCGGCGATCTCCGGGGCCTACCCGGCCGGTCGCGTCGAGAACGAACAGGAAGCAGTCCGCCTCGTTCAGTGTGCGGTAGACGACCGAATTCAGACGCTCTCCGAGAGCGGTCCGCGGGCGGTGCAGGCCGGGTGTGTCGAGCAGGACGATCTGGGCCGGCTCGTCACCATCCTCGATGGTCAGGATCCCTCGGGTGGGCAACCTCGTCGTCTGGGGCCGCCGGGAGGTGATGGACACCTTGCGGCCGACGAGCCCGTTGATAAGGGTTGACTTCCCCACGTTGGGACGCCCGACGACGGCTACGAAACCTGTCCTCACCCCGCGCTCACCGGGTAGGACTCATTCGCGGCTAGCGGGCACGGCGCCCACCTTGACCCGTTCGACCCGGCGACCCTGGACCCGCTCCGCAACCAGCACCGCCCCGTCGAACTCGAACCGTTCACCCACCAGCGGCACCCGACCGGCCAAGCCCAGTACGAGACCTCCGACGGTATCCCACTCGGCGTCAGGCAGGCTGGTCCCGAGGAGGCTGTTCAGATCGTCGACGGGAAGCCGGGCATCGACGAGGAAGCGGCCGTCGTCCAACGGTTGCACCAGACGCGGCTCCGTGTCGTACTCGTCGACGATCTCGCCTACCAGTTCCTCCAGAAGGTCCTCGATGGTGACCAGCCCGGCCGTACCACCGAACTCGTCCACCACCACGGCCATGTGAACCTGCGAGGACTGCATCTCCCTCAACAACTCCCTCACGGGTTTGGTCTCGGGAACGAAGTAAGCCGGACGGCTGATGTCGCTGAGGGGCGCGGCGTTCGGCGGAACCCCGACCAGACGGAGCAGGTCCTTGGCGTAGACGAGGCCCACTATGTCGTCGGCGCCCTGGCCCGTTACGGGCACGCGGGAGACACCGTGCTCCAGGATCAGGCTGAGAGCGTCGCTGGTCGTGAGGTCGGCACTCACCGTCACCATGTCGGTTCTCGGGACCATCACCTCGCGCACGATGGCGTCGGAGAATTCGAGCACCGAGGAGATCATCCGTATCTCCTCGTGATCCTCACGATCGTGATCCCCATTCTTGGCGCCGACCGATTCCTCCTCGGTCTCCTCGTCCTTGATCAGGTCGGCCGCTCGTTCGCCGGCGGAGACCGCGACATGGAGAAGGCGGGCCAGGCGGTAGGCGATCAGGTGGGGCCGGCGGCGGCCCAGCGACCGGGGCAGGAGCTCCCCGAGTATCACCAAGGCCACACCGGTTAGGGCGAGCGCCGCAGCGAGACTCCACCCGTCCACCAAGGCGCCCATCACCCCGGCGGTGGCGAGGGCAGCGGCTACGAGCAGGGCCGAGTGGATGAGCGAGAGGGACGGCTGTATGCGGGGTCGATCCCCGAGCAACTCGGCCACGATCACCGCTCCGCGCTCACCGTCGGCCGCGTCGTGCAGTGCGGCGGCCCTGGGGGTGCGAACCAGGGAAGCCCCCGCTGCCCTGAGGGCGGCTGCCAGCAGCAGGAACCCTGCTGCGACGGCCGCCGCGAGGCCGATCATCTACGTTCCACTCCGACCATCGCCAGCAGGACCCGTTCCCGGTCCTCCATGCGGTCCGCATCGGACTCGGTCACATGGTCGTAGCCGAGGAGATGCAGCAGGCCATGCGTCACCATCAGGGAAACCTCGTGTCCGGGGTCGGCCCCGATCTCTCGGGCATGCTCGTGGACGTAATGGGGGGCTACGAAGACGTCGCCGATGCTGTGGGGCGGGTCCACCTCGCTCACGTGAGCGGCGGGGTCGTAGGCATCCGCCGGGTTCAGCGGCAGGGCCAGAACGTCGGTCGGTCCCTCCTTGCCCAGGAATCTGCGGTTGTAACCGGCCATCGCATCGTCGGTCACGAACATGATCCCGACCTCGGTCCCTGGAGGCAGGCCTTCCTTTTCGAGGACGGTGCAAGCTAGCCTCCGAACCGACTCGATGGGTAACGGAACGTCCTGTTCGTCTGAGAGATAGATTTCCACGGCCTCTTTACTACCCTACCCGCGCCGACGGCACACTTGTGACACGATCATTCGCGCTCAGGAAAGTTCGGATACGGGATCCGTTGGTGGTAATGCCCGACAAGAGCGTCGACCATAGCCGCTTTGGCGTTGGTCAAGTCCCCCAGCGTCATCTCGGACTCCGAAAGCTGCCCGTCAGCCATCTTCTCGCCGACCACCCGCTCGACCAGCTGCTCGATCCCTTCCGGTGAGGGTTCCTCCGCCTGGAATACCGCCCGGCACGCGCCCTCGACGGAGTCGGCCATCATGACGATGGCCATCTCCCGCCTCACCGGCTTCCGGCCGGCATGCCGGTAGGCCTCCCTATCGACCGCATCGGCGCCGTACAGTTCCTTCGCCCTGTTGTAGAAGAAGTGCATGATGGCATCCCCGTGGTGGGTCACCACGGATTCGGCCACCTCGCCCGGTATCCGGAACTTGCGAGCGAGGCTCACACCGTCCAGCACATGGCGCCGGATCACTTCCGCGGATCTCTCCGGCGCCATCCGGTCGTGGGGATTCTGGATCCCGAACTGGTTCTCTATGAAGAACTGGGCGTTCTCGGTCTTTCCCAGATCGTGGTAATAGGCCGCGGCTCGGGCCAGCAGTGGATTCGCGCCGACGGCCCGGGCGGCCCGATCGGCCAGCGTGCCCACCATCAACGAATGGTTGAAAGAGCCGATGGCCTTCTCCTCCAGGAGCCTGAGAGCCGGATGGTTGCGGTCCGTGAGGTCGAGGAGGCGCAGCGACGTGGTGATGTCGAAGATGATCTCCAACACGGAGAGCAGCGAACTGCCTATCAGCCATGAGACTGCGCCGTTAACCAGCGCGTATGCCGCAACCTCGTAGATCGGGATCTCCGTGTGGACGAACCACGCTATCACCGATGCCAGCGCGGCCGAGATGATCATTATGTAGATCGCAGCCCGGCGGAGATCCCGGCGGGCCGAAATCGCCGAAACGAACGGGACGGGCGCCAAGGTTGACAGGATGGCGAACAGCGTATAGCCCGGGTCGATGGTTGCGATCGCCGTCATGGACCCGACCACCACCGCCATGATCAGTGTGGTCTCGGCATCGAAGAGTATTACCGCCATCAACCCGAACGCCGCGGCCGGCACCAGGTACCCGATGACCGGGTTGTCATCTGCGAACACCGCCACACCCCGGGCCGCGAGCGCAGAAAGAGTTACCAGCAGACCGAAGAGAGCGATCCGGCGCATAGAGCGCCAGACAGATGGCTGGAACCGGTGGATGTACAGGGCGAGAAGGCCGACGACCAGAACGACGGCCGAGGCCAGGGCCAGGTAGCGTGGAGCGTCCCGCCCGATCAGTCCGCCTTCCTCTAGGGCCTGTTCGATCTCCTCGGTCACCTCCTCGCCCTGCCCGACGATTACCTGACCGGGGGAGAACTCGATGAATACTGGATCGACCTTGTCCCTCTCCTGGTTCCGCATTGCATCGGTCTGTATCATGTCCACCGATTTGTTGGCGGCCAGGAACTCGCTAGCCACCTCGGTGACCACCAGCGAGAGTTCCCCCCAGAACTCATCGTCCACACCGGCTATCGGCAGGAAGGGGTTCCGGGTCCTGAGTTCCCGCTTCCTTCCAAGCAGTTCCTCGCTGAGTATCCCGCCGTTCTCGTCAAGTGTTTCCGCAGCGAGGCGGACCACTTCCTCCTGGACGGATGTGAGCCACAGATCCTCACCCAGGATCCCGCGGATGACATCTCCGGTGGCGACATCGACCAGGTTCCTGACAGTGCTGTCGGAGAGCGAGTAGCCGGCCGCCCGGAGATTGGCCGCCTGGGTGTCTCGGGGGATGACCATCGGTTCGAACTCGATCGGATCGATCGGCGTCTCCCGATCCACGAAGAGCACCCTCTCCTCGAGCAGGGACTCGCCAGGCGCGAACACCCCTTCCGGGACCGACTCCGTATCCACCAGAACCACGGCCGGTCCCGCTGCCATCCCGGTGAACGAGTAGCGCCCGTTGCTCAGGGTACGATCCGCGAACTGCACGCCGGTCGAGTCGTAGGCGACCAGTCGTATGTCGCCCAATCCCTGATCGTCCGGGATGAACGTCGAGCCACCTCCGGTTCTGAGCCGGACAACCCCGGTCATGCCGGAGGTTCGGGGTACGTCCGCCAGCGTGGTCTCCGTGGGCGCCGCGTCCGGGCCGGCGCTTGTGGTTGGGGTGGCGGCTTCGGTCGTCTCGGTGGGACCCGACCCGGGAGCCGTCGCGCCCGGGGCCGCTTCGCTGGTGGTAACAAGTGGGGCGGGCGTCGTACCCGTCGTCGCCTCCGGCAAGTCGGTGCCGGGAGGTACGGTGGCGCTGGTGGTCACGACCGGTAGCGGGACGGCGCGCTGGTCGACGGCAGACGACCTCACCGATTCGAAGAAGGCTTGAATGTTCGAAACGACGAGGGCATCTATCGCGAAGTCGCGTTGGTATACGCGGAGAACGGCGGCCGCAGCCTCCTCCCGCGCCCTCTCCGTGGCGCCGGCGTCCTCGATGCTGAGAGTGGACTCGGCTACGAACTCCTGGGGGGACGGCATACCGACTGCCACCTGCACCGCCGTGAACTCCTGCCCGATAAGGAGCGCGAGCCAGGAAAACACGACAGTCGCGACGAGGATCACTGCCCGGACGACGACCCTGATCCGGCTGCTCATCGACGCTTCCTCGTGCCATCCACCGTCTCGTAGGCCTCGACAATGGCGGCCACGATCCGGTGCCGTACCACGTCGGCAGCCGTCAGGTACACCACCGCGATGCCGTGCAGGTCACGCAGGATCCCCGCCGCGTGGCGCAGGCCCGAAGGATGCTCCCGGGGTAGATCGACCTGCGTGGCGTCACCGGTGACGATCATCTTGGAATTGAACCCCAGCCGGGTCAGGAACATCTTCATCTGGGCCCGCGAGCTGTTCTGGGCTTCGTCGAGCACGACGATCGCATCGTTCAGGGTGCGGCCACGCATGTAGGCCAGCGGGGCGATCTCTATCACGCCCTTCTCGATGTAAGCGGCCACATCCTCGGGCCCCAGCATCTCGTAAAGAGCGTCGTAGAGCGGGCGAAGGTACGGGTTGAACTTCGCCTCGAGATCCCCCGGTAAGAACCCGAGGCGCTCCCCGGCTTCCACGGCCGGCCTGCTCAGGACGATTCGCTTCACCTTTCCTGTCGTCAGCGCTTCGACTGCCGCAGCCATCGCCAGGTAGGTTTTTCCCGTCCCCGCCGGTCCGATTCCGAAAATCAGGGTATGGTTGCGGATCGCTTCCACGTAACGAAGCTGGCCGACGCTCTTAGGCCGGATAACCTTGCCTCGGCCCACCTCGATCGTTGTTCCCAAGACGCCGCTCGGGGACGGCACCGAATCGTTCACCATATCGATCACCCGCCGGACGCCTTCGGGTTCGAGGGTGAGACCTTGTTGCACGAGCATCAGCAACTCCCCGACCACCTTGTAGGCGTTGCGAGCCGAGTCCTCCTCTCCGCCGAACGCTATCTCGTCCCCGCGAGCCACTATGACGGCATCCGGGTAGGCAGCTTCGACCTTCCGCAGATGGCAGTCCTTCTCGCCCAGCAGATCGAGCATCAGGCCGACAGCGGGAACATGCAGGCGGAAACGGGAGGTGGCGGCGCGCATCAGCGAACCGCGACCGGTATGTAACGGTTAGCGGAGATATCCAAGAATACCATACGCGACCGAATTAACACTAGCCCTGGTTCTCAATAGTTCCAGACACACCACGGCAGCATGCCACATCAACCGCATCATCGCGACAGGGCCGGGCATGACCCGCCGGGTGAAGATCGCTCCCGACCGAGACGGTACTATCGAAACGGCCTGATCCCTGGTCGATGTTCACATCCCACACCGCGTTCGCCCAGGACCAACTCCCGCACCAAGTCCGAGGCTAACGCCCGAGCCTCGGCGGGCGCTGCTTCCCCCGACAGGGTCGCGCAGGCGAGCCGGCAAGGGCTCATGTGACCCGAGTCAGGCCGACGGCCACCTGCAACCCGGATCAGAGAACATGCTCATCCCGGGACTCGGCATACCTTCGAAGGATCTTCTTCTGTGACCGGTTGAGCCTCGTCGGGACATCCACACCAACGCGAACGAACAGGTCGCCGCGGCCCCTACCGCGAAGCCGCCCGACACCCTTGCCCCTCAACCGGATGACCTCTCCGGGCTGCGTCCCGGCCGACACCTTGACCCGCGTGGATCCGCCCTCCAGCAGAGGTACATCGGTCTCCGTGCCGAGCGCCGCTGCGGCTATTCCGACTGCCAGTTCGTAGAGAAGGTCGTCTCCTTGCCTCGTGAACGACGGGTGCGGGTGCACCGCCAACTGCACGTAGAGGTCACCTGGTTGACCCCCCCTCGGTCCTGCCTCGCCTTCCCCCACCATCCTCAGGGTACTCTCGTCACCGACACCGGCCGGAACCTCCACCGAAACCTGCTTTTCCCCTTCGACCATTCCTCCCCCCGCACACGAAGCACAAGGGTGGGCGATCACCGCCCCCGCTCCCCTGCATGCCCGGCAGGAGGTCACGGTCATCAGCGAGCCGAAGGCGCTTCTCCTAGCCATCCTCACCTGGCCGGTCCCGGCACACACATTGCAGAGCCTCGTACCCGTACCGGATCGAGCGCCCGAGCCTGCACATGTCTCGCACGCGGTGGCCGCCCTGAACCGGACGGTTCGGGTGGTCCCGAACGCGGCTTCCTCCAGATCGAGAGCCAGATGGACCCGGATATCCCGTCCCCTGGAGTCCCTCACGTCTCTTACTCCGCCTCCGAACAACCCGCTGTCGCCGAACACGGACCGGAGAAGGTCGTCGAACGAACCCGTACCCTGGAAGAACCCCCCCAAGTCCAGGCTCTCGCCCCGGTCGTATCGAGCCCTCCTGTCAGGATCGGATAGCACCTCATAGGCTTCCGCCACATCGCGAAAGCGCGCCTCGGCCTCCTGGTCACCCGGATTGGCGTCCGGGTGAGTGGCGCGCGCCAACTTCCGGAACGCCTTCTTTATCGTGTCGGCTGAGGCGTCGCGGTCGACTCCCAGGACCTCGTAGTAGTCGGCCATTGTCGCGTCAGCCGGTCGGCGTGAAGGAGCGGTTATCGGGCGTAGCGTGGCCCACCGTGTTCACGAGCTCGGGTGGCCGGCCGCGGCAGGTCTCAGTCATCAGGCACCACCTCCGAGGCTCTCGTCAAGCCCGCCTTTGATCTCCTCCACCACTGAGATGGTCCTGCCGTAGTCCATCCTCATCGGGCCCAACACTCCTATCCGGCCGCTGGCCTCGCCTTGGTCACCTCCGTAGCTGGTGGACACCAGCGAGAGGTCGGTCGAAGAGTCTAGGCCCAGCTCGCGGCCTATCCGAACCTCGGTGCCCTCTGGAAGGCGAGCGAGGACCTCAAGTAGTACGGCCTCGCGCTCCAGTACCTCCAGCACTCCCCGTACCGCGGAAATCTCGCCCCAGGCATCCGGCAGGGAACTGGTGGGCCCGAGATACAGTTCCCGGTCGGTGGTCACGGCCTTGGTCAAGGCTTCGGACGCTGCCCATACGATGGTTCCAACCCTACCGACTATGTCGGCCGGCGGCAGCACATCCAGATCCACGCCTTGCGACATGGACCGCCCGATCTGGTGGCGACGCAGAACCGACTCCGCCTCCTCGACCTTCGCAGGATCTACCGGACCGGGGAGTTCAAGCAGGGATTGGGACACCCTCCCAGCCTGGGTGACCACCACCATGACCACCGCGTCGGCCCTGGTCTGCACAAGGTGGACGGCGCGAATGATCTCGGGTGCCAATCCTGGTCCCGTCACTACCGACGGGTAGCGCGTGATCTCGGTCAGAAGCGATGACGTCGCTCTCAGGAGACGTCCCAACTCGGTGTGGACCGACGCGAAGAACTCCGCCACCCTCACGGAGGTTCGGGGGAGGCTGATGGGCTTAAGGAACTGATCGACGTAGCAGCGATACGCCCGGGCGGTCGGAATCCGCCCGGCAGACGTGTGAGGCTGGACGGCGTACCCGTCAGCCTCCAAGGCCACCAGGTCGTTTCGCACCGTCGCGGCGGATACGTTGAGTCGGCCGTACTCGAGGATCGCCCTCGAACTGACCGGCTCCCCTGTCCGGATATGCTCGTCTACCAGGAAACGAAGGACTTGTGCCTTGCGGTCGTCCAACATGGTTGACATGATAGGACCGCACGAACCGGCAACGTCCACCGGAGAGCGACACTAACGGCCCGCGTTGGACCGAAGTGCCCGCTCTGCTAGCCTGAGGCGGTTCCCGGCACCGGTGGGAAAGATTCACCTCAGCGGTCTGACCCGGCCGGTCCATTCTCTGACGAAACGAACAGATGGCACATTCCAAGTCTCAACAGAAGCGCAACCGCCAGACCGAGGTGCGGACGGCTCGCAACAGGGCGATCCGATCGGAACTCAAGACACGGGCCAAGAAGGCCATTGAGGCCGCCCAGAGTGGTGACGCCGCCGCCGCGGCAGAGGCGCTCCGAATCGCCCAGAAGCGCGTCGATCAGGCTGTGGCCAAGGGCGTGCTGAAGAAGAACACTGCGTCCCGCCGCAAGAGCAACCTGGCTCGCACGGTTGCCGCGATCGCGCGGGACTCCTAGGCCGCTACCTCCCGTACCGGTAGCAGAGGGAAACCGCAAGGCGCTCCAGCGTTACCAGGTGGGTCTCCTCGGGCATGCTCTTGAGGGTCGCGTCGGCGCGGCGTAACGCGTCGACCGCCTTCGTCAGGTTGTCGTCGGTCATCCGCTTGCCGGCCTGCCAGTTCTTCTTCGCAGGGTACGACTCCGGCCTGTAACCAGCCCAGGCGGCGAACGTCTCGATGTCCGGCGCGGCCGCCGCCAGTGCCCGTCTTCGGAGGTCGTTCTCGATCGCTGCCAGGACGACTAGAGGATGGCTATGGGTGAGAAGACCGTGTAGCCGGCGCAGGGCGTCATCGACGGCTCCCCTACCCAGCGCATCGGTGAAGTGCCAGATGGGTTCGTCGGGGCGGTTGCGGAACCGATCCCTCACGAGATCAGCCGAAATGGGCCCTGCGGACACGGAGAGTTGATCGAGTGCCTGGCCGAGGGCACCGACATCCGAACCGAACCGCTCCAGCAGGGCGGCCTGTGCATCGGCCCGAAGGCGCATGCGGCGGTCGCGAACCGCGGCCCTGAGCCAACCGGCTGCATCACGCTCCCGCATCTTGCGGACAGACACGACCTGCGCGCCCTTCTTCGCGTGGGCAGCAAGAGGGGCCGGGAGCCGTCCGTTCGATAGCAGAACGACTTGGCACTCGTCCCCGACGGTCTGCTGGAGTAGGTCGGTGATGGCCCCGGCCTCCGGAGACCGGAGCAGATGCGCGTCCATGATCATGACGCCGGTCCGGCCTCCGAAGAGTGACCCCGACTGCAGGGCGGGGATCGCCGGTTCGACCTCCGGTCGCACCGGTGCCTCGCTCGAAGCGGATTGCCCGCGACCAGGAACATCGATCCTCACGATGTCCGAGGGCTCGATCCCCGCGTCCACGAAGATCTGCGCGGCCCGGTCGAGCATCTGGCTGCGCTCGCCCGGACCGGAGTTCGAGGGCCCGCTGATGTGGACGAGGGGCTTCAGAGGTTCCAACCTCCCCCGACCTGGATGAACGAGCCGCTTATGTAGTCGCTGGTCTCTGCGATGAGGAACCTGACCGCAGCCGCCACGTCATCGAATCTTCCATACCTCCCCGCCGGGATCCTCGTCAAAGGGAGCAGGGGCTCGGAGTTCTCCAGTACTCCCGGAAGGATCGCGTTGACGGTAATGCCGTACTGTGCCTCGGTTACCGCCATGGTTTTGGTAAGCATGAGAATCCCGGTCTTGCCGACGTAGTAGGGAAGGGTCCGGGGACGGGCGGAGATACGGTCGGCACCCGAATCCGAGATGTTGATGATCCGCCCTCCCCGCTCCCGCAGCATGGGCAGCATGGCCCTGGAGACGTAGAAGGTGGCTGAGACCGTGGAGGCGATCTGTGCATCCCATTCCTCGACCGTGAGGTCGTCCAGGGACTTCACGACGAACTGCCCGACGTTGTTGACCACAGCGTCCAGACCCCCTACGTCGGCGAGTATCCGTTCCGCCATCGCCTGAACCTCTCGGGGGACGGTGACGTCCCCCCGGACGGAGTGGGCGCGGCCTCCTGCCCCCCGTATCAGGCTTACGACCGACTCCGCGTCACGACGGCTGGCGCGGTAATGGACCACCACTTCGTGCCCGTCCTGGCCGAGCCCCAACGCAATGTGCCTCCCCAGGCCTCGGGCAGATCCCGTCACCAGGACCTTCATCCGGGACCGCGGTTCGTGGTTGCCGGCCCGTGGCCCGTCGCTGCTTCCCCGGTTGCCCACACCGGAGGATGGTAGTGCGCGGGTCGGAATAGGCTCCCCGGAGTCCCGAATCTCCCGCGGCGTGGGACGATCCGCAAACAGCCTCATTGAACTGCATACCCACCCAAACACGACGCTGCTCGGGGACCGAGCGTTGGGTCGAGGAGGGGGGTTGCCCGCGTCATATGCCCGTTGCATACTGGTAACCAGCCGTAAACACCACCGGTCCGTTAGCGGTACACACGGCACCGGGGCGGCATCAGTTCTTGCCGAGCGCACCCTCTCAGGGAAGGAATGCACGCGCTCGGTGCATTGGGGGTTGGGGTTGGGAGGGTCCACCGGCCGGGTCTCCACGCGGGGTTTGGCTTCTCGGATGATCCGGAACCTGCCCGGTCGTGTTCGACGCGTTCGGAATGGCTATCCGACCATTGCGATGTCCGTTCTCGGTGTCCGCCTACGATCCGATCTCGATTACCACATCGCCCTCGAGATCGGTACGTCGCAGTGCCATGCCCGCGTTCTCCAGGTGGGCAAGAAGCTGCTCGGATGGGTGGCCGAAGCTATTGGGACCCACGCTCACGACAGCCGTTGAGGCTCCGGTCGCGACCAGCCATCCGGGATCGGAAGTGGCGGCGCCCTGGTGGGGAACCTTCAGGATGTCGACCTGAGGGGCCGGAAGTTCGCCCTGCGCGATCCGTTCGATGTCCCCTGAGAGCAACACGCGGGTATCAGCGACGGTGGCGACCATGACGATCGACTGGTCGTTGAGGGAGGCGTACCTGCGGCGCGGACCGATGACTTGCAAGTCGATCGATCCGATCCGGTAAGCGCCGGGTTCGGGGGTGCCCACCCGCGTGTGGCCGCTTGCGTTGGCGATGAAATCCCGGAACGCGTCCGCCTGACCGGGAAATGGGGCGTACCACAGGCTCCCCACCGGAACGGCACCGATCACAGCAGGCAGGCCCCCGTAGTGATCCTGGTGGGCGTGGGTCACGACCAGCAGATCGACGGACCGGATCCCGAGCCTCGCCAGACCGTCTCGCAGCTTCAGCCCGCTGCTCCCACCGTCCACGAGCACGGTCTCCCCCGCCTTTCCCAGCATGAGCAGCGCGTCCCCCTGACCCACGTCCAGAGCCACGAAGGCCGGCCGGATCGAGGACCGGGAAAAAGTGTGGGGCAGGGAGACCGCGGTGACGAGACCGACGACCAGCGCAGACACCAGGACCGCCGCCGGTCGCAGCCGGGACCACCTGACCGCTAGCAGTGCGATCAGCACCAGTAGGAGGAAGGGATACCAACCGATCGCGGGAAACCCGGCGGCTAGTTCGGCAATACCCAGGACGACGGTGGCACAGGCCGCGGCAGCCGCCACCAGCGCATCGAATCCCACGACGGCGCCCGCTCCTCCCAGCGCGGTGGCCGCAACCACGAACGGTCCGGCCACCAGATTGGCAAGCGGCGACCAGAGGGGTATGGATCCGGTCGCCGCCAACAGGATTGGCGCCACAGCCAACTGTGCTCCGCACGATGCCCCGAGTGCGGTGGCCAACCAGGCGGGCTTCACTCCGCCGAACCATCCCGCGCCGATGACCACTCCGGCCGTGGCCGCCACAGAGAGTTGGAAGCCGAGGCTGAAGGCCAGTTCGGGAGAGGCGAGGAGCAGCATCCCCACTCCGGCGCCCATCACGATCCAGACGTCCGGCCGGAGCCCGAAGGGACGCGCCAGCAAGACGATCCCCGCCATCGTCGAAGCCCTCACGACGGATGGGTCGGGTCCGATCAGCAGTACGAAGAACACCAGCCCGGCAAGACCGATCACGGCACGACGGCGGGAACTCCAGCCGAGCGGCCCGGCGACCAGGAAGATCCCTCCCAGGAACATCGCCACATTGCTCCCGGACACGGCCACGAAGTGGGAGAGGCCGGCGCGGCGCATACGTTCCCGGTCGATCTCCCCGAGGTGGGAGGTGTCGCCCAGCAGGAACCCGCCGAGCAGTGCGCGGCCCCGTCCGGCCTCCGGTCGCAGGCGATTCGCAATCCCGGAACGTACCCTCGCCGCGGTGCTCCCCAGCCATCCATCGCCGGTACCAGCGGGACGGGCTTCGGTCACCTTCCCTTCCCAGGCGACATGACGACCCGGCGGCGGGCGGGCTTCCGGCGCTGCAATGGGTTCGATGACTGCGACGATCCACCACCGCGTGGCTCGCCTCCAATGGGCAACGTCTCCCCTGAGCCACCCGGCCGGACCATCCCAGTCGTGGCGGCGACCGGAGTCCTCCCAGGCCACGATCCGTGCCCTCACCCATCCTCCATCCCGCGAGACGCCCCCGTCGGCAAGGGCCTCCACGACCAGGGTCACCTCACCGGATGGGAGCTGCAGCCGGCTCATTCGATCCTCGCGAGCGGTGAGAAGCACCCCGGCGAGCCCACCCACCGCTGCGAGGGCCAGGAGCAGCGCCACCCCCCATCTCCTCGTGACAGCCGATCCGGCCAGCAAAGCCAGGACGATCGCGACCCACCATGGAACCCGCACCCCGAACGCGACGCCCAACCAGATCGCACCGGCGCCGGCCAGGAAGAGCCGCGCCCGGCGGTCGGGGAAACGGCCTATGGACCCACCACGGCGTAGTCGCGGAGACCGGCTAGCTTCCCCTCGCCGATGCCCGGTACATCCAGCAGGTCCTCAAGGACAGCGAATGGTCCGTGCGCCTCCCTGTGGACCACGATACGGTTGGCCAGTACCTCGCCGACCCCCGGAAGCTCGGTCAACCGTTCGACTCCGGCCTGGTTCAGATCCACCGGGAAGCCGGAGGATCCCGCGCTCTCGAACCGTGGGTTGCCAAGGGAACCACCATCGATCCAGGGCACCACCAGATGCATGCCGTCCGCTACGAACGCCGCGAGGTTTATCCTCCCCAGATCGCTTTGCGGCATCCCGCCGCCCGCCGCGGCGACGGCATCGGCAACGCGGCTCCCGTCCACCAGGACGACCAGACCCGGATGAAGGACCGCCCCGGAAACGTGAACCGTCACAGGCTCGGGAGGCGGCGCAACCTTCCGCTCCACCTCGGGGGGTGCCGGAGCCGCACCGATTGCCGGAGGGGACGGGTGAGGCCGGTGCCAGAAGCCGAATGCGACCGCAACCGCCAGACCGGCCCCAGCCGTTACCAACATCGCCCGAAGGGAAACGGCGCCTCGAGGCGCCGCCACCGTGGCGCCGGAGGGATCGGGTTGTGAGGAGATGGCGGGCCTTCCTTCAGGTCTCTCGACCTTGTATCAGGATTCCCCGCCGGAGGGAAGATGCTTGCTGCGCCTGGCAGGCAGATCGAACCGGGTTGGATCGTGGTCGGTCTGCGTTGCGGGCGGCGTGCTCTGCACCGCCGCCGTACACCAACCACGGGACCCTCGGTACCGGAAGGACTTTCTCTGTTCGCTTACGTTCTGGTGTCGCTGGGCCAAACCCGAACCGGCCAGGGTTACGAAAGGATCGTGTCTGTCACAGGCTCATTGCATAATAGTAGATAGCCGTATGCACCGGCGGTTCGTTTCCGACGTCGAGCGGACCGTGGCAGGGTTCACATTGTCCGGAACCGGCCCGCACAGGGGATAGAAGGTCGCGTCCGTGACCCTTGGAGGTGGCGGCGGGGGTGGGATCCCAACGAGAGAGGCACGTCCGGGCGGTCTTCGCGTTCTCGGAGTTCGGTGGGGGTGTGGGTGTAGCCCGTTTCTGTTACGAACTTCCGACTCGGGACAATACGAGGGTGATGAACAATTGCGATTGCTCGGACCTGCCGCACGCCGATCCGGGAATCATGCCGGCGTTTGGCAGGCCGCCGGTGGATTGCTCGGCACCCTCCCAGGAGGCTGGCCCGATAGCCTGGGAGGTAGGTTGGCGAGGATCGAGACTGGAGTACACCCAGGGATGCCGTTACCGGCGGGCGCGACACGCACGGCGTACCGGACCGATGAAGGCCTCCGGCGCAGCAAGTCCGGCTGATCGGCCGGTACAGGTGATCGGAGGCCGGGTTCTCCTCCTGGTCCTCGTCGGCGGTCACGCCGTGTTCCACTGGATCGCACAGAGCCTGGTCGTGGTCCTGCCGGAGATCCAGGAGACCTTCAATCTGAGCGCGGTGGGGGTCGGTGGAGTCCTTTCCATCCGGGAACTGGCCACGGGCGCGGTCAAGCTACCCGGCGGATTGCTGGCCGACGCGTGGTGGAGACACCGGGGATGGCTCCTGGCCGGGTGTCTCGCAGTCGGGGCTACGGGAACGCTGGTGATTGGCGTATCCACCGGGTATGCACTGCTGGCAGCGGGAATCGTGACCGTGGCTGTGACTCATTCCATCTGGCACCTGCCCGCCTCTTCGTCGCTGTCCGACCATTTCCGGCGCCGGCGCGGGGCTGTCCTGGCAGTGCACGGCGTGGGAGGTAGCACAGGCGATGTGCTGGGACCAGTGGCTACCGGGGCCCTCCTGGCCTTCCTGACGTGGCGCAACCTGCTGAGCATCTATGGCGTGGCAGCTGTTGGTGTCGCGCTCTTGGGATTCCGGATACTGCACCGGCTCGGCGGACCGGACAGTCCTGCCACCCGGGAAAGCAACCGGCTCACGACAACTGTCGGGCATCTGCTCAGGAATCCGGTTCTCTGGGTACTGGCCCTGGTCTACGGCCTGCGCGGGATGGCCCTGGTGGGCCTGGTCACCGTGCTACCCCTGTACATGGACAACGACCTGGCGATGAGCCCGGCTTCCCGCGGGTTCCATATCGGGTTGCTGATCGTGATCGGGCTCGTCGCCAAGCCGGCGGCCGGCCACCTGTCGGACCGCCTAGGCCGCAAGCAGGTGCTGGTTCCCGGACTCGTGTGGTCGTGCCTGGCGGCTCTGGCACTCGTCATGGCAGGCGAAGGTGTCTCGATCACCATCGCGGTGTTGATGCTCGGCCTGTTCCTCTACCCCGACCAACCCGTGCTGATCGCCGCCGTATTCGATCGGATTGGACGCGAGAGTGCCAACACGGGTCTCGGTATGGTCTCCTCCCTCGGCGCGTTGCCGGCGATGGCCTCCCCCCTGGTAGCCGGCGCGATCTACGACGCATGGGGGTTCGATAGCGCCGCGTACTACATCGCCGCGCTGTTCGCGGCGGCAGCGGTGGTGGTTGTTCTTCTTCCCGGGTCCCGGGCGCGAGCCCGGTAGCCGCCCGGCCGAGGGGCCGGTCCGATCGAGCGGAGCGGTGTGAATCGCTTCACCGCCTGAGCTCGAGCAGGTATCCGAAAGTTCACGGTAGGCTAGGGGGGTCCGGCACGTTTGGTTGGTGTGCTCGCTCTCGACGGTTTGAAGAAGCGTTACGGTGAGGTGGTCGCCCTGGACGGATGCAGGTTGAGGGTGCGGCCCGGCCGGATGGTCGGATTCCTGGGACCCAACGGAGCGGGCAAGACCAGCGCCATGCGAGCCGTGTTCGGGCTCCTGCGGATTGACGCGGGGACGGTCCTCTGGAACGATCGCCCCGTGACCCAGGCAGAACGGCGCCGGTTCGGGTACATGCCGGAGGTGAGGGGTCTCTACCCCCGCATGAAGGTCCGCGACCAGATCGTATACCTGGGACGCCTCCATCGGATGGACAAGGGATCCGCGTCCGAGGCAGCCGACCGATGGCTGTCACGGGCGGGTCTGCAGGATCGGGCCGGGGCGCGGCTCGAGGAACTCTCCCACGGGAACCAGCAACGTGCCCAGTTGGTGGCGGCTCTGGTGCACGACCCGGAGCTTCTGGTCCTCGACGAGCCATTCAGCGGGCTGGACCCGCTAGGCGTGGAGGAAATGGCCGGGATCCTCAGGCAACGAGCCGACGAGGGTGTCGCTGTGCTGTTCTCGAGTCACCAACTGGACCTCGTGGAAGGCCTTTGCGACGACGTTGCGATCATCAACCGGGGCCGTGTAGTACTCGAAGGAGAAGTGGGGGGCCTCAAGGACAGATCCCGCCGGAGGCGTCTGGACGTGGATACCGACGCCCCCCTCCGGCTTCTGCGTGGGATACAGGGCGCCCGGATCCTGCGATCGCGGGGAACCCGGCACACGCTGGTGATCCCCACCGGTACCGACGTGCGAGAACTCCTCGGTTCGCTGCCGCAGGAGGTCCGGATCAGGGAGTTCTCCTACCGGCCTCCGACCTTGTCGGACCTGTTCAAGGAGGCGGTCGGACCGTGACCGTCTTCCGGACCGTCGCCTTGGTAACCCTGCGCGAGCTCCGCGAGAGAGGGCTGAGCAAGTCCTATCTCATAAGCTGGGCGGTTCTGGTAGTCCTGATCGGCGCAGGGTTCACGGTTCCCAGGTTGCTGGACGACGGTGACGCCGAGCGTACGTACCGGATCGGGACGGTCGGACCTGAAGCCGGAGGCACCGTCACCGAGGCGCGTTCGATCGTCGCCGGCACCCACCCGAGGGTGCATATCGAGACGGAATCCTTCCCCGACCGGGACTCGGCGCTGGGAGCGGTGGGAGACGAGGAGATCGACGCGGCGCTGATCGACGGTCACGAACTCGTGGTGGGAGAGTCCACCCAGAGCGGCGTCCGGTCCCTCCTCCAGCAGGCGGCGATGTCGTACCGTATCGGGGAGTTGATCGCTTCGGGCGAGGCCTCGGAGGAGGTGCTCGGCCTGCTGTCGGGAGATGCCCTGGATGTGACCGAGGCAGTCCCGGAATCCAGCGAGGAGGCCCGGGATCGACAGTTCCTGGTCGGCCAGGCCGCTCTGGTGCTTCTGTTCATGGCAATCATGATGACCGGGTCGTGGGTGCTCCTGGGCGTCACCGAGGAAAAGACCAGCCGGGTGGTGGAGGTACTGCTATCCACCGTACGGCCGTGGCACCTGCTGGCCGGCAAGATCCTGGGGGTAGGGCTCCTCGGCCTGTTGCAGTTCGCCGTGATCGTCGCCGGCGTCGCGCTGGGAGTCCGGTTCCTCTTCGGAGCCGACCTGATCCCCGAACTCGACAGCGCCCTGCTCGCCACCCTCGTGGTCTGGTTCGTGCTGGGCTACGTGGTCTACGCTGTCGGGTACGCGGCTGTGGGCGCGGTGGCCTCGAGGCCGGAGGACGCCCAGAACGCCGCCTTCCCGATGACTATGGTGTCGCTGGTCGGCTACCTGGTCGGCCTCTTCTACGTCGGCGGGAATCCGGACTCGGCCATCTCCATCGCGCTGTCCTTCGTACCGCTGACAGCCCCCTTCGTCGTTCCTGTCAGAGCGGTGTCCGATTCCATAGGCCTCTGGGAGCAGCTGGCGGCGGTCGTCGTGATGCTCGGCTTCGCACTCTGGCTGGTCCAAGTGGCCGGACGTGTCTACGCGGGCGGCGTGTTCAAGTATCGCAGCCGTGTCAAACTGCGGGAGGCGTTCCGCTCGGCCGAGTTCTGAAGTCGCCTGTTGCCCTCAGCAACCCTCCCGGCTCCTGCGGGCCGGCGGCTGTCAGACGACGAGGTTGAGCAGGCCCGGTCGCCGGTCGATCACCCGGCGTATCGGCCCTCCGGCCACATGCCGGTCCACGTTGGGGGCCGCTAGGGCCACATCCAAGGCTTCGGACTCGGAGATGTCAACGGGCACCTGGAGACGGGCACGCACCTTTCCGTTGACCTGCACGACCATCGTCACGATCTCCTCGGCTGCGGCCTGCTCGTCGGCCACGGGCCAGGGCTGCAGGTGGACGCTCTCGGCGTTGCCCAGGAGCCGCCATACCTCTTCGGTGACGTACGGAGCGATCGGGGCCAGCAGCAGCGTCAGGATCGACAGTGCTTCCTCCCAGGCCTCCGGCTCGACGTTGCGGTCTGCGAGGGCGGCGTTCATGGCGTTGCGGAGCTTCATCAGTTCGGCAACCGCGGTGTTCCACCGGAACCCATCGAGGTCTCTGCCAACCTTGATGATCGCCTGGTGGGCGGCGCGCCGCAAGGAAGCCGTCGCCGCCGCCTCGGCGCCATCCCTACGGTATTCCGCCCGGCCGAGCCGCCAGACATCGACGATGAACCTCTGGGCGCCCCGGATGCCCCGGCTGTCCCAAGGACCGCCCTTCTCCCACTCGAAGGCGAACATCAGGTAGGTCCGGACCGTGTCGGCCCCGAACTCCTCGACCAGGGCGTCGGGGTTGACGACATTTCCCCGGGACTTCGACATGCGCTGCACATCCAGGCGATGGCGGAGCTGGGAGACGGTGTTGTTGCCGGAGATGGTCGGGATCCGCACCTCGGCGTCCGGGAGGACCTCCACCGTCACGGTCTTGTCCGAACCACGCGGCCGGACCACCATGACGCGCTCGGTGCGGCTCATGATCTCGCCCGAAAGTCCATCGTTGTTCCCGGCTAGGTCCGCCGGGTCACTCACCACCGTCACCGACCCGGCGATGAACCGGTCGCCCTCCATCCGGCCCTCCACGACCACCGTGTCACCGGCCCGTTCCTCTCCGAGTACCTGACCCTGGTTGCGCAGCATCGTCATCGGTTCGTCGAACATCCCTGCCGGGTCCCGGCCGTGGGCCCGCATCCGCTCTTCGGCGGCGTCGTAGAGGCCCATGTCGCGCATCGCCTTGGTGAAGAACCGCGTGTACAGCAGGTGCATCACCGCGTGCTCGGCGCCTCCCGTGTAGACATCGACCGGAAGCCAGTAGGCGGCCTCTTCGGGATCGAACGGACCTTCGTCGTACTCGGGACTCAGGTAGCGGAGCTGGTACCAGGAGGAGCACATGAACGTGTCCATCGTGTCCGTCTCCCGGGTGGCCGGCCGGCCCTCCGAGTCCGACGTGTTGAGGAAGTCCCCGTGGTAGGTAAGCGGGCTCCGGCCCGTAGGCATGAACTCGACGTCCTCGGGCAACTCGACAGGAAGGGCGGAGTCGGGAACCAGTTCTATGGTCCCATCCTGGCGGTACACCACCGGGATGGGGCTTCCCCAGTACCGCTGGCGGCTGATCAGCCAGTCTCGCAGACGGTATTGGATGGCCCTCCGGCCGTGGCCGTGCTCCTCCAGCCAGTCGATCATCGCCTCCTTCGCCTCGGCCATGTAGAGACCGTCGAGGAAACCGGAGTTGACGGAGGGACCGTCGCCCTCGTAGGCCTTGCCGTCGAAACCGTCCGGAGGTTGCACGGTGCGGACGATCGGGAGGCCGTAGCGCTCGGCGAATGCCCAGTCGCGCTCGTCCTCGGCCGGCACGGCCATGATCGCTCCGGTGCCATAGCTCATCAGCACGTAGTCGGCGATCCAGACCTGGATCAGGTGCCCGGTGACCGGATTCAGGGCGTGACCACCGGTGAACACCCCGTTCTTCTCCCGGGCCACGTCGGTTCTCTGCAACTCGGAGCGGCGGGCGGCACGGTCCCGGTATTGGACGACCTCTTCGGCTTGTTCGGGTGTGGTGAGCACATCCACCAGAGGATGCTCCGGGGCCAGGACCATGAAGGTGGCGCCGTGGAGGGTGTCAGGACGGGTGGTGAAGACCTCGATGGGGTCCTCCCCCTCCACCGGGAACCGCACCCGGGCGCCCACCGATCGGCCGATCCAGTTGGTCTGCATGGCCTTCACCGGCTCGGGCCAGTCGATCCCGTCGAAGTTGAGCAACTCCTCCGCGTAGTCGGTGATGCGGAAGAACCATTGCTCCATCATCCGCTGCACCACCGGTTGGCCGGTGCGCTCGTCCTTTCCGTCGATGACCTGCTCGTTGGCCAGCACCGTCTGGAGGGTGGGCGACCAGTTGACCAGCGCCTCTCCCCGGTAGGCGAGCCCGGCCTCGTGGAGCCGTGCGAAGAACCATTCGGTCCATCGGTAGTACTCGGGGGTGCATGAGACCGCCTCGCGGGACCAGTCGATCATCGTGCCCATCGAGCGCAGCTGGCGCCGCATCCGTTCGATGTTGGCATAGGTCCACGTCCAGGGATGGATGTTGGCCTGCACCGCGGCGTTCTCGGCCGGAAGACCGAAGGCGTCGAAACCCATGGGGAAGAGCACGTTGTAGCCCTTCATCCGCATGTACCGGGCTCTGGCGTCCGACGGGGTCATGGCGTACCAGTGCCCGATGTGCAGGTCCCCGCTCGGGTAGGGGAGCATGGTGAGGGCGTAATGCTTGGGCCGGGCCCAGTCGACTCCCGACCGGTAGATGCCGGTATCCTCCCAGGTCCTCTGCCAGCGGGCTTCTATCGTGCGGTGGTCGTATCTCCGTTTCACGAAGGTGATCCTATCGCGGCTCGGGGGCTCGTCATCCGGGCGCGTCACCTGCCGGACGATCCGAACCCGTCCCGCGGAGGGTACTGTTCGATTCTCAGTGGTCTGCCTGTGAATCAGCGGTGTGGTACGCGCCGCCGGCGTCGTCCCTCGCAGGGCCCGCTCGTCACGGCGTAAACGCAGCGGTACCTCGAGGCGGCGGAACGCAGCGAGGGGTAACGACGGCAGGCAGAGCACGCCAAGTCGTCGCGCAGACAGACCACTAAGTTGACAGGCGCTGGAGGAGCCAGATGCTACCGATCGTGGCGGTCACGACCTCGATGAGAGTGCTCGACACGTACCTGGGCCGCGGGACCGGTATCCATGCCTTGCTCGACTTCTACGCCGCGGCGCTGGAGCTGGCGGGGGCCAGCCAGCTACTCGTCGGGCATCTGCACGCCGACGATGCGCCGCGCGTGCTGGACGCGGTGGACGGACTCGTTGTGACGGGAGGACGGGACCTCGACCCGGCCCTCTACGGCCAGGAGAACACGGCCAGCGTGGGGATCCACGAAGGGGACGACACGCGGGACATCGCTCTCATCCTCGAGGCCTACCGCAGAAGGATGCCGGTACTGGCGATCTGCCGGGGGCTGCAGGCCGTGAACGTCGCTCTCGGAGGGGAACTGCACCAGCACATGCTCTCCGACTCGGACCCCGAGCATCCCACCCCGGCCGACCAACCGGAGGAACGCAACTCCCGCCGCCACCCGATCGAGTTCGACGAGGACTGCCATCTGGCCGGCATCTACGGCAGGACCGAGAGAGAGGTCAACTCCCTCCACCACCAGGCGATCTCACGGCCGGCACCCGGGTTGCGTGTGGTGGCCCGGACTCCGGGCGGCGCGATAGAAGCGGTCGAGAGCGACGACCCGACCTGGCCCCTGCTGGCAGTGCAATGGCACCCGGAGATGCTCGGCGCCCACGAGGAGTCCGTCCTGTTCGAGGCGTTTGTCGAGAATGCTGTCGCCTACCGGAACCGTGGTTGACTCCGGGTTTCGACCGGCCGGTCCCGCGATCCGTAGTCACGTACCTCCATCTAGGACGTATCCATGGCTCGATGGCGGCGGGAAGATGGTTCGCCAAGCCTTCGTCAAGAGGCCGCACGAAGAGGTGCTGACCCGGCTCGCGGCGAGCGGAGAAGCGAACCCGGTTCCCTACGGTACTGTCGTCTGTTTACAAGGGCTTACCAAGATTCCGCGCTATGTAGGGATTGTTCTTGTCACACAGGCATGGTATAATTATGTTCATGAACAACGAACACACGTTCGCTCTCTTCCGAGACTCCGAACCGGCACATGGCAGCACCCCCGAGCCGCCCACCGAAGGGCAGGCCGGTGCGGACCCCCGCATCGACAACGCCCTCACAGAGCTGCAGCAAGCCCGAATCCGGCCCATGTCACAGACCGAGGCTGACGAGACGCTAGGAAAACTGAGCCGCATCCAGTCCGTCGCCGCCTCGCTGATGTGCGACGTAACGGAGACACTCGCAGCCACCAACAACGAAATTGATCCCGCCGAGGTGCTACGCCAAGCCGGCAAGCTCCCCGGCCGCCAGTCGAAGCGGATGGCCAAGACGGCCAAGCAACTCTCTGACATGCCCAACGTCAAAGAACGGTTCGCCACCGGCGACATCACCCCCAACCATGTCAACGCACTGGCGAACGCAGCGGACAAAGTGGGACCCGACGTGGTGGACGCCGACCAGAAGCTGCTCGAAGCCGCCGATCAGATGCCTCCGGACACCTTCGGCCGCCACGCCAGGAAATGGTCCGAGAAGAAACTCATCGAAAAAGGTGTCGACCCGGTCGAGCGTCAACGACGAGCCCGGGAAGCCAAACTCTGGGTGGAGAAGGACACCGGCCTCGGAGTGCTGATGGCCAAACTTCCCAGACACCAGTACGAACAGGTCCGCCAAGCCGTCGACCGCCACTACCTGCACCATCACCGCCAGGACAGCGCCGACGGCCTCTCCCCCGACGAGACCAGAACACCGAAACAGCGTCTAGCCGATGTTGTATACGAACTGCTGACTGGGCGCAGCGCCCTGTCGGGCGACATCATCGCAGACCAAGTCGGGATAAAGGCCAAGGCCGCAACCCAGCTCATCGTGACCGCCCCCCTCGGTGTGGTGGACGGCACCGACCCCGACGGGCAAGTAGAGATCGTCGGGGTCGGCCCCGTACCCCGCCGCTTCCTGCAAACACTGTCCCCCCGACACCGACGTGGCCGGCATGATCTACGACCGGGCCGGCCGCATCCTGTGGCTGGGCCGCAACCAGCGACTCGGCAACGCCGCCCAACGCCTCACCGTAGCGGTAAGAGACGGAGGCTGCTTCCAATGCGGAGCACCCATGCACAGATGCGAACTCCACCACATAGCCGAATGGCACCGCGACCGGGGACCCACCGACATCGACAACCTCGTCGCCGTCTGCCGCCAACACCACAAATGGATAGAAACCAACAACCTCATAGTCCGACGAACCCCCAACGGCTACCAAACCCAACCCCGCTCCGGACCCGACCCGCCATGAAGCCTACGGTTCACCCGCGTCGGTAGCCACCCCGGCGCTTCCCCAATCTTCCGGTGGCGGCAAACGACCCGACTGTGGCAACCGCTACGAAAGGCAAACCGGGTCAACCAGTTCCCGTCAACCCAATGGAGCAGCACGTCACACCTCTGCAGGAGGGAAGGACCCTCATAGGAGGAGTCCGTCCTGTTCGAAGCGTTTGTCGGGGGTGTACGCGCCTACCGGAACCGTCCGAATTCCCGGTCTTGCGGGCGGGTCCGTCATCGCGATCAGTGCCCGTCGGCAAGCATGTAACGTGCGGCGCGAGGAAGATTGTTCGAGAGGGCCTCGACCAGAAAGGACGGCTTGACGGTGGGTAGCCGGTCCACCGGAAACCAGGCGTACTCGAGTTTCCGTTCGATCGGTACAGGGTCCCCGGCCAGCGATTGGACTCTACGGAAAGCGAAGTAGAAACCGAGTTCGTGAAACCTGGTCTCTGTCGACGTCTCTTCGATGCGGCATCGGCCCCCGGGAAAGGACCAGTAATCCTCGTGACGAAGTCGGTGAACCAGCACCCGCCCGTCGATGACAGCCACTCCGCAAGACCTCAGGTTGAAACGGACGCCACCGATGTCGAACGAGAAGTCGAACGAGATGTCGGAGGACTCGACTGGAAGCACGCGCAGACCTCGGAACCGAGGGTGGAGCTGACGGGATTTGAACCCGTGACCTCTTGCATGCCATGCAAGCGCTCTGCCAGCTGAGCTACAGCCCCGGCAGGGTCAACAGCATACCAACATGCAGCGCCTCGGAAGTCGAGGATCCTGGGCGGCAGCCGAGGTCCGGGGCGGCGGATCAATCGGCAGCCTGGCGACTCCCGTCGGTTGGAGGGGGTGTCCAGGAAACGCGGGGAGCGTCGCCCCATAGGCGTTCGAGGGCGTAGAACTCGCGAGCTTCGGGCTGGAAGATGTGGACCGCCAGGTCCCCGTAATCGAGCAGAACCCACTCGGCGGTATCCATG
Organism: bacterium; assembly: GCA_026710435.1. Taxonomy (GTDB): domain Bacteria; phylum Actinomycetota; class Acidimicrobiia; order Spongiisociales; family Spongiisociaceae; genus JAPPFW01. Next base: position 33,167 of record JAPOQZ010000158.1, read on the forward strand.
CCCTCGACCCGGAGTGGCGCTCGGCCGTGTTCCTCGAGCCGGGTATCCACCTCCTCGGCAAGGGTGCGGACCTGCCTCTTGGACGTGCCGGAAGCGATGACGAACAGATCGAGAATCTCAAGCAGGCGACCCATGTCGAGAAGGACGATGTCCCGTCCCTGCTTGGCGTCCAGAGCATCCGCGGCAGCCGCTGCCAACTCCCCCGGCGGGAGATCGATGCCTGAAGCTTCTGCTGCCTGGCTGTACGTGGTTCCTACCTGTTCTTGCTTGACGTTGACGCCGTTACATTGCCACCGTTACGTCGACACCGTTACGGGTCTACGAGAGATCATAGCCAGCGGCGTCGCACAGTGGTCGTCAATCCGTGCCTCCCGGTGGAGTGCGGTACAGGCCATGGAGACCGATGTACTCGCGAACCGGCTCCCGGACCAGGAACCGGAGGCTGAGCCCTTCCGCTGCCCTGCGCCGGAGTTCGGTACCGGAGAGGTCCAGAGGCGGCACGTCCAGCCACTCGACATGCGTTCCCACCGCTCGCTCCACGGAATCCCGCTCGGTGCCGGGCCGGGGCGCCACCGCAATCCGGGCTCGCTCGATCACCTCGTCGGCCCGGTGCCACGACGGCAGGCGGGCGGCTGCGTCAGCTCCGAGAATCAGGACCGGACGACCAGCCTCCATGCCCGAGAGGGTGTCGATCGTGTAGGTGGAGCCGGAACGCCGGATCTCCCGATCGTCGGCCTCGAAGTAGGGGATGTCCGATGTGGTGGCGACCGTCATCGCCCAGCGGTGCCGGGCAGGGGTGACACTTCTTCCTGACTTCTGCCAGGGAAAGCCGGCCGGAACGAACCACACGGTGTCGAGGTCAAGCTGCAGCAACGCAGACTCGGCCACGACCATATGGACGATATGGGGTGGATCGAAGGTGCCCCCGAGGATGCCGATGCGCACCCTCCTAGAGTACCCCAACCCTAGAGTATCCCAACGATCCGGATGACCCCTCCTGGTGTCCCGGTTCCCGCTTGTCGACGATGGTGGACGATGGTCGACGAGATGTCCGTCGCGACTAGCGGACTATCGCCTAGTGTCCTGTTGTGGTAGTTCGCCGCGGTTTGTGGTAGGGTTGTGGGGACTGTCGGCGTTGTGTGGGAAGGTGCTGTGATGGGTGCTCGGAGGGGGCGTAAGCCTGTGGTTGTGGAGTTGAGCGATGAGGAACGGGAG
>JAPOQZ010000189.1 GCA_026710435.1 bacterium
TGCAACGGACCGCCGGATCATCTTCCGTCTCGTCGTCTCCGCCAACGTATTTGCGATCAAGCCTGTGACGAGAACGATCAAAGGCGACACCAAAGGCCACGGTTTGCCGAATGGTTGTAAGTTTGTCCGGTAGTTCGGAGATCTGGGGCTCGGAAATCTGGAGTGCGGGGTCCGGCGGGTAGCCGACGCCGAATACCTCTTCAAGTTCATGCTCCGGTGCCGCGGAGCCGCACAAGTGGAAAACCCCCCCCGCTGAGAGCGCCGACACGATGACAAGCGACCCGAGCGTTCGGATCAGGGCCGCGGGACCTCGATCGGAGTCACGGTGACCTTGAGCCATGGAATGGTCGCCACGGGATGCTCAATCGGAAGTCTGGCGGCACTACTTGACAGAAAATATAGATGTTACCAATATTCGGGGCCATTCGACTGGGGAACGGAGGAGCTTGTGGCGGACGGAACCTTTGACGGAATTATCATCGGTGGCGGTTACAACGGCCTCACCCTGGGCGGATACATGGCGAGGCAGGGCTTACGTGTCCTGGTGCTGGAGCGACGGCTGGCGTATGGCGGGGCGACGATCACCGAGGAGGTCACCAAACCCGGCTTCTACCACAACCTGCATGCCAACTTCATCTGGTCATACGGGCCGCCCCACCAGGACTTCGAGTTGCATCGTTACGGCCTCAAGCTGATGCGCGGCGAGGTCGAGAGGGCCTACCTGTTCGAGGACGGCGCCGAACTGCTCACGTACACCGACGACCCGCAGCGAACCTACCGCCAGTTCAAGGACGTCATTCCCAAGGCCGACCTCGACACGATGGAGGACCTCTACCACCGGTTCCTCACCAAGGTGGAGGAGGAGTTCTACGCTCCTCCCAAGCCCACGTCCGAGCGGGGGGTCGGGCTCGGGGACGAGGACCGGGCCGAGTACCAGAAAATGTGCGACATGAGCGGCCGCGAAGTGCTCGACTACCTCTACGAGAGCGACCGCCTCAAGACCTGGATCGCCATGAACGCCTGCGTGCGGGGGATGCCGGACTTCGCCACCGGCGTGGGGGACTTCTTCATGCGGTACGCGGCCTCTCCCCGTCTCAGCATCGTGCGCGGCGGTACCCACCAGATTGCTCAGTCCCTAGCCGCCTTCTTCCATGCGAGCGGGGGGATCATCCTCACCGGGGAGCATGTGGAGAAGATCATCATCGAGGGCGGGCGAGCTGTGGGTGTGCGCACCTCCGAAGGGAAGACCTTCCGAGCCGAGAAGTTCGTGGCCTCGGCAGTGGACCCGCCGGCGACCTTCCTCCAGATGGTGGGGGAGGAGCACCTCACTCCCGAGATCGCCCAGCGCTGCCGGGAGTGGGAGATCGAGTACCACACCGCGCTGTTCGGTTTCCACGCCGCGTCGGAAGAGGCGCCCGACTACTCGGCCAAGTACTCGGAGGAGGCCAACAAGGGTCTGGCGATATTCTTCGGTGTCAACACCCTCGAGGAACTCGACCGGCACTGGGAGGAGATCGGCAACGGTCATATTCCTTCTGCTCTGGGTGGCGACGCCTGCTGCCACACCGTGATCGATCCCTCCTATGCCCCCCAGGGAAAGCACACCCTTCTCTTCTGGCAGTTCGGTCCCCCGGCCGACAAGTTGGAGAACGGCGCCAAGACCTACGACGACATCAAGGACGACTTGCTGGAGCGTATGCGGGCCCGCTGGGCGGAGTACGCGCCCAACCTGACCAGGGACAACATGCTGGCGACCTACGCCTACACACCCGACGACATACAGAACCGGATCATCAACATGGTTGGAGGCGGGTGCCGCCAGGGCGCCTATACCAACGATCAGTGGGGGATCAACCGGCCCTTCCCGGAGGCCAGCGGCTATCGCACCCCCATCGAAGGCCTCTACATGTGCGGGTCGGCCTGCCATCCGGGGGGCTCGATCCACTTCGGCCCGGGGTATAACGCAGCCAACGTCATCGTCGAAGACCTAGGTCTCCGGCGCTGGTGGCCTGCTTACCGGATACGCGGCAAGCCGGTGCTCTCTAGTTCCTAGTTCCAGCTTGGTTGTTGCAACGGTCTAAGGATCGCTAACGTGCAGGGGGCGTGTGAGGGATCGCACGCGTTGTGCAGGCGAGAGCGCGCTTCAGCACGAAATCGCCTCGCGAATGGAGTTCCGGGCGGAGCAACATCGCGGTCCGAGAGGACAAGCGACCAACAGAGGAGGAAGTCCCTATGAGAAAGTTCAGGCAACGCCGGACGTTGGCTTCGGCTGCTGTCGTCATCGTTCTGGCCATGATCGCCGGGGCGTGCGGCGACGACGAACCGGCGGCTACAACTGCGGCGCCGGCTACAACTGCGGCCCCGGCCACTACAGCGGCGCCGGCGACCACCGCCGCACCGGACACCACGGCTGCGCCGACCACCACCGAGGCAGAGATGGCGGAGCCCGACGAAGAGGCGCCGATGGGTCCAACCGAGTTGGACGTGGCCATGATCATGCTGGGAACCAAGGAAGAGGGTTGGTACGCGACCTTCATCGACTCGGTCCACCGGGTGGCTGAAGAGATGCCCCACGGGCTGACGATCACCCTGGAGCAGATCGAGGAGATCCCATACGCTGACGGTGAGCGTGTGATCCGGGACTTGGCCCAGACCGGTGACTACGAGATCATCGTGGCCCACAGCACCTACTCGGATGCGGTCGCCGCGGTCAAGGACGACTACCCGGACCTCCTGTTCGCCTACTCCGGGTCCGGCAACGAGCCCACCGGAGGCAACGGCTACTGGATCGACGTATTCATCCACGAGCCGGCCTTCCTCGCCGGCCTCATCGCCGGGGCGATGACCCAGACGAACCACATCAGCGGGGTGGCAGCCTTCCCGTTCCCCAACGTCAACGGTCCGCTCCATGCCTTCATAGACGGTGCCAGGACGGCGGGCGCACAGTTGGGCAAAGAAATCACCTTCGACGTCGCCTACATCGAGAGTTGGTTCGATCCTGCGACCGCCCAGGAGGCGGCCGCCGCCCAGATCGCGGCCGGTTCCGACATGATCTATGCCGAGCGGTTCGGACCGTTCGCGGCTGCCGAGGAGGCAGGCAACGTCCTGGCTTTCGGCCACTTCACCGACCAGTTGGGGCTTTCCGACGTGGTACTCACCAGCGCGGTCGCCCGTTGGGACGCCGCCTTCATGGATCTGGTTGACGCCTGGTATGCCTACACCACCGAGGGTGTTGCGTACGATGCCCCGATGGAGAGGATCGTCTACACCTCGATGGTGGATGGTGGGTCCTCGCTGGGCGAGATCAGCGACTTGGTTTCCGCCGAGGTCCGCGAGGGCGTCGAACTGGCCCAGCAGGCCATACTGAGCGGGGCTCTCACGGTAGAACTGAAGACCGATCCGATCGAGTAGGCCCGACGATCGGAATGTATCCAGCACCGCAGGGGAGCGAATTCGGTGACTGACACGATCCTGGCTGTGGATCGGGTCACCAAACGCTTCCCTGGGGTGGTTGCCAACGACGCGGTGACCGTCGATATCCACCGGGGTGAGATCCATTGCGTTCTCGGCGAGAACGGGGCCGGAAAGACCACCCTGGCCGACATTCTCTACGGGGTATATCGTCCCGACGAGGGATCTGTCCGGCTGAACGACGAGTTGCTGGAACTCCAGACTCCGAGAGACGCCATTGCAGCCGGCATCGGAATGGTGCACCAGCACTTCGAGTTGGTGCCTCCGATGTCGGTCGTCGAGAACGTGGTCATCGGGACCGAGGCCAGCCAGTGGCTCGACCTGTCCGAGGTTCGGAAGCGGCTCAGCGAGTTCTTCCGTAACTATGACGTCGAGATCGATCCCGACGCGGAGGTAGGACGCCTGTCGGTCGGAGAGCAGCAGTGGGTCGAGATCTTCAAGACGCTCTACTTCGGGGTGGAGGTCCTGATTCTCGACGAACCGACGGCCGTCCTCACTCCCCAGGGGGTGCAGGAGCTATTCCGCACCCTCCGCCGGATGCGGGACGACGGCCTGACCATCATCCTTATCACCCACAAGCTCAAAGAGGTGATGGAACTGTCCGACCGGGTGACGGTGCTGCGTCTCGGCAAGGTGGTCGGAACTGTCAATACGGCCGATGTAGAGATGCGGGATCTGGCCCAGATGATGGTGGGACGGGAGGTGCTGTTCCAATTCGACAAGGAGCGCTCGGATCCCGGCGAGCCGGTCCTCGAGGTGGACGAGATCCATCTCGCCAGCGTCACCGGTCGGGGGTCTCTGAAGGGTCTCTCCCTCACGGTTCATGCCGGGGAGGTGGTCGGCCTCGCCGGTGTCTCCGGCAACGGTCAGAACGGCCTGTTCGACGCGCTGGTCGGGGTCGAGAAGCCCTCCGACGGCGCCATCCGGATCGCCGGGGTGGACACCGCTGATCTATCCGCCAACCGGATCGCACAGCTCGGGGTGGCCAGCGTTCCGGCCGATCGGATCGCGCAGGGTCTCCTGATGGACTTCACTGTCAAGGAGAACCTGGTGCTGGGCCGTCACCGTTCAAACCCCTTTTCCCGGGGTGGGCTCCTCAACCGGGCCGCGATCGACGGCTTCGCCGCTGAATCGATCAAAGGATTCGATATCAGGACTCCCTCGGCGTCGCAATCCACCCGTACCCTCTCGGGCGGCAACCTGCAGAAAGTGATCATGGCCCGCGAACTCTCGGGGGATCCAAGCCTATTGATTGCCCACCAGCCCACTCGCGGGTTGGACATATCCGCCAGCGAGTACGTCAGGCGTAGATTGCTCGAGGAGCGGGAACGTGGCGCAGCAGTGCTGTTGATGTCCGAGGACCTTGACGAGATCTTCCAACTCTCGGACCGGATCGCGGTGATCTTCGACGGCCGGATCGTCTCGGAAACCACCCCCGAGCAGGCCGACCTCGAATCCCTCGGCCTCAGCATGGCGGGCGCCGATGCGGTCGACGCGGGATCAGCATCATGACCGACCGGACCCCTTCCGAGGTGCAGGCGCCGGATGGCGGCGGCCGCAGGGATCCGCTGTCGATGTTGTTCCAGCCCGGAGCGTGGAGGATCGAGAAGAGGCTGGCCGTCCGCCCATGGCACGAGTTCGTAGCCCTGGTCGCCGCGCTGCTTGTGGCGGTGGCCATCATCACCGGCCTGGTTCTGGTTATCGGAAAGAGCCCGGCCGATTCGTTCGCAGCCTTGTACAACGGGGCCTTCGGCAACTGGGAGTCCACCCTGGAGACCCTGGTGCAGGCCACACCGCTGATCCTCACCGGCTTGGCGGCCGCGATCGCCTTCCGGGCCGGGGTCTGGAACATCGGCGCCGAGGGGCAGTTCTTCGCTGGCGTCATGGGTACCTGGTTCGTCTACGACCTGTGGGGAGGGCTACCCGCGCCGCTGCTCTTCGTACTGATGTTCATCTTCGCAGCAATCGCGGGCGCTCTCTGGTCCTCGGTCGCCAGCGGGCTGCTGGTCCGCTACGGGACCAACGAGATCCTCACCACCGTCATGCTCAACTTCGTGATCCTCTACATCCTTTCCTACTTGCTGGCCGGTCCCTGGCAGTCGCCCGACACCTACTACTACCAGACCGTCCGGATGGCCGACAGCACCTACCTGCCCAGGTTCTTCACCGGTAGCCGGCTTCACTGGGGGTTCGCCATCGCGCTGCTCGCGGCGCTGGCCGTCTACTGGATCATCCGGCGCACAACCCTGGGATACGAGATAAGGGGGATCGGCTCCAACATGGTCGCCTCCCGCTACAAGGGCATCAGGGTGGGTACCGTGACCCTTGCCACCATGGCCATTTCCGGCGCTCTGGCCGGGATAGCCGGCGCTGGGGAATTGTTGGGGCTCCATCATCGTGTCCAGCTCGACATCGCCGAGGGCATCGGATTCACGGGCATCATCATTGCCTTGGTGGCCCGGCTGCATCCTCTCGGCGTGATCGTGGCCGCCATACTGTTCGGCGCCCTTGTCAACGGGTCCACCGCTATGCAGTACGAGACCGGCATCCCGAAAGCGCTGGTGTTCGTAATCGAGGGGACCACGCTGGCGCTGGTCCTGATCGCGGCGATGGTGTCGAGATACCGGATCCGGAAGGCCGGCTGACATGGAAGAACTCTTCACCAGCGCCGTCCTCGTCGGGATCTTCTGGGCCACGTTGCGGATCGCCACCCCCCTCCTCCTCGCTGCTCTGGGGGAGTTGGTGTGCGAGAGCAGCGGGATCCTGAACCTCAGCCTCGAGGGAACCATGACCATGGGCGCCTTTGCCGGCTTCTACGTTGCCAACGAGACCGGCAGCATCCTGGCCGGCTTGGTGGCTGCCGGGCTCGGTGGGGCATTCCTGTCTCTCATCATGGCGTTGATGACCGTTACCGCCAAGGTGAATCAAGTTGTCGCTGGCCTAGCTCTCAACATCCTGGGTCTCGGGCTGGCCTTCTTCTGGTACCGATCCATATACGAGGCCGAGGGGAGCATCGACATCCCCACAGTCGAGACGATGGAGGCTCCGTGGGAATTCTTCCCCATTCCCTGGTTGACAATCCTCGCGTTCGTAATGGTTCCGGTCGTCTGGGTGTTTCTCTACCGGACCAAGTACGGGCTCGAGCTACGGAGTATCGGGCACAATCCCGAGGCCTGTGATATGCGTGGGGTGGGCATCATCTCGCGGCAGTACGTGGCGGTGGTGTTCGGGGGAGTGATGGCCGGGCTGGCCGGATCCTTCCTCTCCCTCGGATCGACCGGCTTGTTCTTCCCCGACATCATCTCCGGGCGGGGTTGGATCGCGCTGGCGATCGTGATCTTCGGGAACTGGAGAGCCACCTGGGTGCTGGTCGGTTCGCTGCTGTTCGGATTCCTCGAGGCCAGCCAACTCGCCCTCCAGGCAAGCGATGTCGACCTGCCCTACCAGCTCCTGCTGGCGTTGCCCTTCGTCCTCACCATCGTGGCGCTGGTCTTCAACCGCAGCCGTTCGAATGTCCCCCTGTCGCTGACGATCCCCTACCACCGGGGCGAGCGCTAACGGGCTGTGTGTCGCCAAGTTTCTTGTAACCGTTCAAGTCATGCTACGCGCCAATATGTTAGATTGGATCAATAATCCGACCTAGCAGGGTCCTGTTCGTGGTTGAGTCAGGAGGTCGTGCAGACACATGACGTTAGACAGTCCCATGCGCATCAACCCGATGATCCGCCATCGGGCTAGCCA
>JAPOQZ010000020.1 GCA_026710435.1 bacterium
ACACCCACGGCAACAGGCCACATCAACCACATGATCGTGACTGGGCCTGGCTTCACCCGACGGGTGAAGGTCCCGCCGGGCCGAGACGGGATTGTGGAAATGGCCGTAGTCCCTGGTCAGAAGCTTATATCCCGCACTCTGCTCGCCTAGTGCAAACCCCCGCATGAAAAATCGGGGCTAGAACTATCCAACGACTCCGGCTGCTGTCCCATCTAGATCCGGGGCCTGTGACAGGCCCCGGGGGTCCTGCGGCTCGGTGGTGGAAGCACCTCAGGGATGTGTAGTTCCGGCCCGGAAACGAGTCCGTGAAAGACCACCAGGGTATTTCCGAGAACAGGTCCTCCGCAAGCGGCCGTACATCGACCCGGCCCGCTGCGCCCGGATCGTGGCAGCGTCGCTCCACCGGGAGGAACAAACCGACGGCCCGTGTCCGCCGGTGGGGCGAGGTGACCCGCCCCACAGAGACAACCCCCCGTTTTCTTCGAGTTGTTACATTGGAGAACGGCGAGACCATTCACAATGCCTTCTTCGATCGGCGGTTCCGAAAGGACGACCCATGAAGCTTCGCTACTACCCCGAAACCGACAGCCTTTACATCGAGTTCAAACCGACTCCGGGCACCGAGACCCGCGAAGTAGCCGACGGACTGAACGTGGACCTCGACGCAGCCGGCGAAGTGGTCGGCTTCGACGTCGATCACGCGTCGAAGATACTGGACCTCACAACGCTCGAGACCGAATCGCTACCCCTGCGCAACGCTGCTGGTATCTGAAACGCTCTGAGTCCGATGAGTTCCGCCGGATACCTGGCTGTGCGCCGGTGTTGGCAGCGGTCTACCCCTCCGCGGAGGGACTCAGCGGGCAGTTTGAGGCAGGCCGGGGGCCCGCCGTTTGTCCACGGCTAGGTTTCGCGCAGTCTCGGCTAATCATCGGGGAACTACGCCCGGGGTCGTCGCGCAGGCGGTGCCGGCAACCGGGCGCAGCCAACACATCCATTGATCGGACTGCTGGAGGTGAGTAACTCCGATCAGGGCTGTCTCGAGGAAGCGAAGGGCGTCGTAGAAGTTGTACCGGTCGTAGAAGACCTGTGCCTGATCGACCATCGCCTGCCGGCTCTCGGAGAGGTCCATCTCCATCGCCCTGGTGAACAGCGCGTCGGAACGCTCCTGCATCCCCTTCAGGTCGTAGTAGATCTCCTTCGCGAGCAGGAACTCCTCCAGCGCCGCCTGGCTGTTGAGGTTCTCGGACAGGACGCCCACTGCCTTCAGTTGCTCGATCTGGGTCACGAACCCCGTTTCCGGGTGGTAACTCGGCAGGCTCAGGTCCCAGAGGGCTTCCTGGTCTTCCCAGTTGAAGGACGGATGGATGGTATCCCAGGAGATTCCGATGTCCTCTGGCTCCAGCGATAGTGCGCGCCTCCAATTGATGAGCCGTGCCTCGTTTTTCCAACCCTCGTATTGGGTCTCGGGATCCTCTAGGAAGGCGAGCACACGGTTGGCGACGGAAACGACCCGGTATGCCAAGTCCTTGTTCTCCTCAACCCACTCGCGGCGGGCCAGCAGGCCCGTTCCACCGACGGTGGCCGAGGCGATAGCTGCCTGCTGGGAGGCCGCATCGTGCTCGTACATCATCGCGAAGCTGATCAGCGGGTCCCACCCGTTGCGTATCATCTGCACCAGGGTGGGGCCGCCGTACGGCATCGCGAAATCGATCTGTCCCTCGACCGCGGCAAGCCGGACGATGGTCGGGTCGTCGACGTACACCGGGGTGGCGTAGTAACGCCAGTCGTTGGAGGTTATCCGGATCGGCTGCGTGTTGCCGGACTGGTGAAGGAGGGGGGTCCCATCCCGGTTGAGGAGGACCAGCGGGTTCCCTTCTGTGTCCAGCGCCGGGATCTCATCAACGACGGCCTCCCACCACTCGGGCAGGTAGGCGAAAAACGCGTCCGCGTACTGGGCCTGGACGGTGCTGTGCGGCGGGATGTGGATCTCCTTGTCCACCAGTTGCTCGACAGCCGCTTCGGCAGCTTCGCGGAAGGACATGCCTTCCTCCATGAACTCCAGGGCGGTCTTCGCGTCGCTGGATGGCGCCACCAGGATGACGTAGCCCAGCCAGATATCCGTGAAGTGGATGGGCGGGATGTCCTGACCGAAGGTTTCCAGCGTCGGGAAAAGGCCCGGCACCCAGGCCTGCGCCACGTCGCCATGGCCCTGCTCCAACCAGGGAATGATCTCCTGAGAGGAGGTGAAATAGTGGTAGGTCGGCTGATTCGGGGTGATGGTGATGTTCAGCTCGTCCCACCACCCCAACTCGAGCGGGATCTGCCAGTGGGCGAGGTCGGCGCAGCAGGGATAGATGCCCATGCGCACTTCGGCGGCCCTGATCTCCGGCGGCTCCACCGTCATGGTTGTTGGCTCGGACTTGGTTGGGGGTTGTGGAGGGATCCCGCGCCCGGAAACGTTGTGCCATAGGCCGATGAGGTACACGGCCATCTGGGCTCGAGTGACCGCCTCAGTGCCTTTACCTTCGGTCTGGTTGGGTAACACCCGCAGCCGCGTCAGGCACTCCACGGCAGTTTCCAACTCGGCGGCTCCGTCGGAGCAGGTGTTCCCGGCCTTCAGGTAGACGCGTAGCAGGAACCGTGAGATCTGCGACGCTTTGAGCGTATCCCCGGGCCCGAAGGTCGTCGCGGTTGTTCCCGCAGCGATTCCTAAGTTATATAGGCATTCGATGTTGGGTCGGTGGACGCTGCCAAAAACGTCTTCGAACGAGGATGCGCCGGTAGGGCATTGGTTGCCTAACACGTCCTGCCAAAGCCGTACCAGAAAGGAAGCCAGCTGCCCACGACTCAACTCCCGTTCTGGGCCATAGCTACCGTCGCCCGTTCCCGCTGATAGGCCCAAGGCTCGCATACACAGAACATAGGACGCCCCGTAGTCACCGGCTCTCACGTCGTTGAACTGTTCCACCGAACCCACATCACACAGATGATCGGCAGTATCCGGCTGGGTACCGACCGGTACCACGACCCCGGCCGGCAGTGCCAACCCGACGATCAGCATCATCGCGACCGTCAAGCCCCACTGTTTTGTGATCATTTCTTGAATTCCTCGATTAGAGGATGCGCGGATAGGTGGGTTCCTGTGGTCGCCGTGGCCGCGGCTGCCGCCGTCGCATAACGGCAACGGTGTCGTTGCAGGGACCCATCCCTACACGAGCGCATCCTGAGTAATGCACAGATTCATACGATACAGAATCAACTGCTAGGCACATCATAGAGTTTGTCCGATCATCATTCGACTATCATTCGACAGTGAGTCGGCGACGGACACCACAGGATGACTTCGATGTCTATCACGCACACGGCGGGGTCCCGGCGGAACCGCAGGCTTGTCATGAAGCGGGCCTTCTCGTGGCGTCGCTTCGCGCTGTGCTGATCGCGCCGGGGTTGTTCTTCGTCGGTGGCGGCGCCCTGACGGCGCAGACCCAGCAGTCCGCCCAACAGTTCAATGTGCTGTTGAGCAACGTCGGCCAACCCAGCAGCGGCTACGCCGAGCTTGCTAGCTCGTATCCCACCATGACCCAACCTTCACCACCGGCGGATCGCGCGCCCGCTCCGGGCGTTTCGTGTTGTCGAGCGTCGAGATGCATGTGAACACACAGTCGGGGCTCGAAAGCACGGAGGTCGCGACGGTCAAGGCGGAGCTGTGGACCTATCATCCGACCCAGGTCTTGGACAGCAAGGTCTTCGACTTGACGGTCCCTGCCTCGATCGCGACAGCGAACGGCGTCGAGCGCGGCCCCAATCTCATTCGAGTCGACGCTGGTTGCAGTCTGGCGAAGGCGATCAACGAGGCCAACGGCGCCACCCGGAACGTCGGCAGCTGCGAGCCGGGCGACGACGGGACCGGCGCGACGAGGGCCGACCGCATCGAGTTGACCGGCGATATCACGCTGGGAGCCCACCCGCCGGACATCACATCGAACGTCATCATCCACTGCAACGGCTACACCATCGACGGCGCCAACCTGGACCAGCCGTTCAACAGTCGTCACCGGCAGCCGCCCCCTGAACAGCCGCCACAACAACAGGACCCGCTGCCCGACCAGGACGGCTGGCGGATAGGGGTTGAGGAGTAGGTGTGAAACGTTTTGTTGTTGCTGTCGTGGGTGCGTTGGCAGTGTTGGCTGCGGGCGTGGTCATGCTGGACCTGCGGGATGATCCCCACCCCGAGGAAGTGGTGCTGACCGCCATGGCCGTAACAGGGGAAACGGCGGTTTCCGGTCAGCCGGAGTCTGTCGGCACCCACTCTGAGCCTGAGAGGTCGGGCGGATCGGGGGATGCTATCGAACTGCTCTCCGATGAATTCCCCCTCCCGGAGAAGAGCACTGTTTCCGGGAGCACCGGCTCGGGTGGCCCTGACGAACCCGGACCGGCGCCGCAGTCCGATGCTGTCATAGTCGAGAAGCCGGGCGGATCGGTCGACTACGGTGATTCGGCCCGGGCAGAGCCTCCGGTGGACGACGACAAGGGGCCTGAGCCTCTCGACTCCGATCCGGTGGCCAACTCCGATCCGGTCGAAACGAGCGATTCAGCAGAAGGCCCGACCTACACCTGGCAGGACGGTGATCGGACCCTGCAGGTGAGGCTGCAACCCGATCTCACCGTGGGGGAGGACGGCGCCATCGTCGAGGGCGAACCGGGGAACGGGAATCAAGGCAGAGAGCGAGGCAGGGCTGCCACCATCCGCGAAAACGCACAACCAGTGTTTCGCTCGGACACCGGCGCCTTGATGACGTTGCCCGGGGGTGTGGTGCTGGCACTCGATCCGGATTGGGACGAGACTCAAACCGACGGATTCTTCGCCGAGAACCAGATCCCGCTGGGATGGGTTTCGGAGTCGGAGTGGCTTCCAAACGTTTTCTTCATCGAGACCAACCCCGGATTCCCCTCGTTGGACCTGGCCAACGCACTGGCAGGACGGGACGGGGTGGTCTACGCCATCCCCAACTGGTCCGAGACAATCGGAACCAGATAGAGGGACCCGTATTGAATCCGGCAGGACCGAGGCCACCCTGGTTGAGACACCTGCGTACCTTCCTGGCTCTGGCGCTTCTCGCCCTTCTCGTAGCGCCCGCCGAAGGGCAGCCACAGACACCCGGCCCGCCGACCATCGACTCTGTTACCCCGTTCCACCAGGCCCTTATCATCGAATGGACCGCCCCCGGCGGCGTGACCGGCATCACGGCTTACGACCTGCGTTATATAGAGACCGCCGCCACCGACAAGTCCGACTCCCAGTGGACCGTGTTGTCCGGTATCTGGACTTCGGGCGACCTGCGGTATGTCCTCGGTGGTCTCACCAACGGCACCGAATACGACGTGCAGTTACGAACGGTGACCTCCGTATCGGGCGCCTGGTCGGCCACCAGCACCGGGACACCGGAGTCGAACGAGCCCGAGGTCATCAAGGGCGACGAGGCGTTGACCGTCTCCTGGGAGGTCCCCGCCGACACCGACGAAGCCGACATCACCGCCTACGACCTGCGCTACAGGCAGAGCACGGCCACCACCTGGATCGAGAGAGAGGGCATCTGGACTTCCGGTCAGCGCGAATACCTTCTCAGCGGCTTGTCCAACGGCACCGAATACGACCTCCAGGTCCGCCCGGTAACCACCTCCAAGGGCACATGGTCGGCTACCGGACGGGGCAGGCCCGCCGAACACGGCGGAACCAGGGCGACGGCCACCCACCTGCCGCTCGACACCCGGATGGGAGGAGCGATCAAACCGGCATCCGATGTCGACTATTTCACGATAGTCCTGGGCGCACGGACCGAATTCTTCGTATTCACTGAGGGCACAGTCGACACGGTAGGGAGACTTTACGACGCAACGGGAACCCAGTTGGCTTATAGCGATGACGCCGGCCTCCCCCACGGCCCTAGGAATTTCGCCATCACAGCGGCCCTGGCGGCGGGAACATACTACCTCCGGGTAACCAGCTACCCCAGCATAACCAGGCCTAGGGACAGAACGGGAGCCTATGTCCTGGTGGCCGAGACCACCCCGGAAACCACCGGCCGGAGCGATGCCGCGGACATAGAACTCGACAGCATCGAGTACAGCGTTCTGTATCCACGCGGGGATGAGGATTACTTCAAGCTGGAACTGGCGGACGAGACCGATCTGATGATCCGCAGTGTCACCCGGATCTACGACTTGAGAGCCGAATTGCTCGACAGCAACGGGAACAAGCTCTTGTTGAACGATGACGGCCACCTCCCGTCCGACAGGAGAGAATTCATGATCCGCTCCACGCTGTCGCCCGGGGTTTACTACCTCAAAGTCGAATCGTATCCTCATTCCCGGGCGTCTCGATACGCGGTTACAGGTCTATATGCGATCCACGTCGAGGTCATAGAAGAACCGGGCAACACTCTCTCCGACGCCATTGAGATGGCATTCGACACCGACGCCACATCCTTTCTGGAAGGCGGTCGGATGGAACCCTCGACCGACGTGGACTATTTCAAGGTGGTCACCACCAGTCCCACCTACGTGTTCATCCGGGCTGTTAGCTATTCGGTGGATGTGGACGGAGCGCTGCTGGACAGCCAGGGCATGGCGGTGCAGGCGGATGTCTACGAGGACACGTTCTATGGACGGAGCGGGCCCACCGACGCCGCCCAGGGTTTCACGGTGCGCACCCTCCTGCCGGCCGGGACGCATTACATAAAAGTGGATGTCGCCAACGATGCCGGGACGGGCACCTACGCCATCTCCGTCGCCGAGGACAGGATTCGTCTGGCCGCCCGCACCACCTGCTCGACGATACCCGCCACTTTCAGCGATCCCTTCTCAGGGTGCCAATGGCACCTCCGCAATACGGGCCAGTTGAGTGGCGACGCCGGGGAGGACCTCAACGTCAGAGACGTGTGGGCAGGCAACAACCTGGGAGCGGGAGTCAACGTGGCGGTGGTGGACAACGGATTGGACCATCGGCACGACGATCTGGCGGCCAACGTCGACGCGAGCCGCAACCACGACTATACGGGCGGCGATGACGTCTTTCACTTCGGCGAGACCCACGGCACGCGGGTGGCGGGCGTCATCGCCGCCCGAGACAACGACGTGGGGGTAAGGGGAGTGGCGCCGCGGGCGACGATCTACGGCTTCAACATCCTGCGTGCCGGCACCGAGGCAAACGTCGTGGACGCCGCGGGTCGGGAGATGGACACCACGCACATCTCGAACAACAGTTGGGGTTTTCTGGAGGGCCCCGGGGTTGATCGGACCAGCGTGGCCTGGGAGAACGCGGTGGAAGCGGGAATCACCCGCGGCGTCGGCGGCAAAGGGGTGCTCTACGTGTGGTCCGCCGGCAACGGACACCGGGCCGGCGACAACGCCAGTCTCGATGAAATAGCAAACTTCTACGGCGTGACCGCGGTGTGCGCGGTGACGGATCGGGGCGAAAGGGCATCCTACTCCGAGATGGGCGCCAACCTGTGGGTGTGCGGCCCCTCGAGCGGCGGGCGAGCCGGCATCGCCACTACCACCAATTTCAACGTTTATTACGACTCGTTCGGCGGCACCTCGGCGGCGGCGCCCGCCGTGTCGGGAGTGGCCGCCCTGGTTCGCTCCGCCAACCCCGATCTGACCTGGCGGGACGTGAAGCTCGTCCTGGCCGGCTCGGCCCGCAAGAACGATCGCACCGACGCCGGCTGGGAGACCGGCGCCGCCAAGTACGGCTCCGACTCCGAGAGATACAACTTCAATCATCAGTACGGCTTCGGTGCGGTGGACGCCAAAGCGGCGGTGGATCTGGCGGACGGCTGGACCCTCCTTCCCCCATTCACCGAAGAGACCGTCGACTCGACCGGAGGGCCCGTCACGATACCCGACACCCGAACCTCGGTGACCAGCGCAGTAACCATAGGTTCCGACGTGCAGTTCACCGAGTTCGTCGAGATCAACGTCGACCTCTCGATCGGGCGCTTCAGGGACCTGTCGGTGGAGTTGGTGTCCCCCTCGGGGGCGGTCTCGGTGCTGTCCACACCCCTTGACCCGGATAGATGCGCGTCGTACAACAGGAGCTACGACACCGAATGCGGGCTGGACGGCGAGTTCCGATTCGGTTCGGCCAGGCATCTGGGCGAGAACCCCGCAGGCGAATGGACACTCCGAGTCACCGATCAGCACAGATTCGGGGTCACCGGCGAACTCAGAAACTGGAGCCTGACCGTCTACGGGCACGGAGGCGTCCCCGGGGAACCGGTTATCAAGCGGATAGTTCCCGGCGACACTTCTCTCACCGTCAACTGGAGTCCCCCGTCCGTCGGCGCCTCTACGATCACCGC
Organism: bacterium; assembly: GCA_026710435.1. Taxonomy (GTDB): domain Bacteria; phylum Actinomycetota; class Acidimicrobiia; order Spongiisociales; family Spongiisociaceae; genus JAPPFW01. The sequence continues at coordinate 8,361 of JAPOQZ010000020.1, forward strand.
CTACCAGGTCCGCCACATCGAGAGCAGCGCCCCGGACAAGTCCGACAGCAACTGGACCGAAGAGGACGCCGGCGACGGCACCGCCCGGTCGCACACCATCACCAGCCTGACCACCAACAGCCGGTACGACGTTCAACTGCGGGCGACCAACGACGTCGGCGACAGCCCGTGGTCCGCCACCACGGTAGGGACGCCGGTTCTCAACACCGACCCCTACTTCGAGGAAGCCGGCACCACGAGAAGCGTCGCCGAGAACTCCGCCCCCCGAACCGCGGTGGGAGCGGCGGTGACCGCTATCGACCCCGATGGACCCGCCCTGACCTACACGCTGTCCGGCGCCGGCGCCCGGTTCTTCGATTTCGACACCGGCACCGCCCAGATCACCGTGGCCGACGGGACCGTGCTGGACGCCGAGACACGGGACCGCTACTCGGTGAGCGTCTCGGTGAGCGACGGCAAGGACCAGGACGACCAGGACGACACCCGGACCGACGCCACCATCACGGTAAGCATCGAAGTGAGCGATATCGACGAGCCCCCGGTGGTCGCCGGGCAGGACAACATCTTCTACACCGAGAACGGCAGCACACCGATCGGCGTCTACACAGCCACCGATCCCGAACAACAGCAGATCTCGTCCTGGGGTATCGAAGGACCGGACGGCGCCCTGTTCGGATACGACCTGGCAAACAATCGGTTCACCGTGAAGTTTCAGGCGCCACCCGACTACGAGGCCCACGCGGACGCCGATGGGGACGGGACATACGAGTTGACAGTGACCGCCGGCACCGGCGGGACGGATACCGGCTCGTTGGCCGTGAAAGTGACGGTCACCAACGTCAACGAGCCTCATCAGGTGGGGGGTGGCACCTCGGTCGACGTTTCGGAAGGAGGGGCCCGGCGGGTGGGCGCCTACACGGTGACCGATCCGGAGAACGCCATGTTCACCTGGGGACTCTCGGGCGCTGACCATGATGACTTCACCATCAGCAGTGACGGGGTTCTCAGTTTTGCCGCGGTCCCCGATTTCGAGGCCCGGGCCGACTCCAACCGCGACAACACCTTCGAGGTGACGGTGGAGGCCTCCGACGGCTCCATCACCGAAGACATCGACGTGGCCGTGAGGGTGACCAACGAGGAGGAGAGCGGGTCACTGACCCTGCCGACCCATCCCCAAGTGGACACGCGGATAACCGCGGTTCTCACCGATCCCGACGGCAGCATATCCAGCCGCACATGGGCATGGCACCGGTCCACCACCGCCTCCGGGCCATGGACGACGATCAGCGGGGCCACCTCCGGTACCTACACCCCGACCTCCACTGACGAAACCAACTACCTGCGAGCCACCGTCACCTACACGGACGGATACGGAACGGGAAACTCGGTACAAACGGTCGCCGACAACCCGGTCCAACCGAAACCGGCGACCAACCAGCCTCCCCGGTTCCCCACATCGACCGCCACCCGCTCGGTGGACGAGAACACCCGGGCAGGATCGGACATCGGCCTCCCGGTGGAGGCCGACGACACCGATCCTCTGACCTACACCATGGAAGGCGCCCACGCCACATCCTTCGAGATAGAACGATCCACCGGCCAACTCCTGACCAAGGATCCACTCGACTATGAAGGTCAGCGCCGCTATCAGGTGAGAGTCAAGGCCACCGATCCTTCGGGCGCCGCCGACACCATCGTGGTGACGATCGACGTCGTCAACCTGAACGAGCCGGGCACAGTCACCCTGTCGATGGACCCGCCGCGGGTAGGCGCCCCGATCAGAGCCGATCTAACCGATCCCGACGGCAGCCTCTCCGGCCGCACATGGGCATGGCACCGGTCCACCGCCGCCTCCGGGCCATGGACATCGATCAGCGGGGCCACCTCCGGTTCCTACACGCCGACCGCCGCAGACGAAAACCACTACCTGCGGGCCACCGTCACCTACACGGACGGGGAAGGTCCCGACACCGCGGAGGCCGTCACCCGGAGCCAAGTCGAACCCGAACCGGAACTCAGGCTATCTGCGACACCCACACGCATCACCGAAGGCCGGTCAGCCACCATAACCGCAGCTACCAGGAGCGGCGCCGCCCTCCCTCAGGACCGAACCATCACCCTGGTCCTCACCGGCAGCGCGATCGAAGGAACCGACTATGCCATAGTCCCATCCGCGATCACGATCACCGCCGGCCAAGCATCCGGAACCGCCACCCTCACAGCCCTTACCGACAACACCTCAGAGCCGGCAGAGACCATCACCATCCGAGCTGTCACGAACGGTCGCACCGTCGGGACGGTCACCATCACCATCCCAGCCAACCGCAATACCCCTCCTCCGCCTCCTCCGCCTCCTCCGCCTCCTCCGCCTCCACCGCCTCCACCGCCTCCACCGCCCGGGCCAACCGAAGACGACGGTGACCCACCAGTGGATCCGGGACGGCCCGAGTTCGTGGAGGGCACGACCGCGGTTCGTACGGTGGCGGAGAACAGGCCTGTGGGGTTCGAGTTGGGAGACCCGGTTGTGGCTACCGATCCCGATGGTGACTCGCTTGTCTACACGCTGGGCGGCGCGGACGCCGGGTCGTTCGAGATAGATCCGTCATCCGGTCAGATAAGCACCCGGACCGTTCTCGACTACGAATCCCGGAGTGTGTACAGGGTGACGGTGTCGGTCAGTGACGGCAACCGCATCTCGGGACAGCAACGCGCGGACCGGGACGACTCGATCGCCGTGACGATCCGTGTCACCGACCACAACGAGTCCGGCGCGGTGGCCCTGTCCGCGCTTACCCCCCGGGTCGGCGTCCCGCTGGAAGCCGCAGCAGCCGATCCCGACGGCGATATCAGCAGCATCGCGTGGCAGTGGGAACGTTCGGTGGACAGCCAAACATGGACGCCGGTCGTGGGCGCCACCGGTGCTGTGTACACACCCGTCCAAGCAGACGCGGGCCACCACCTGCGGGCTGCCGCCTCCTACACCGATCGTCACGGATCCGCCCGAGCCGTGTCGGCGGCCGCCCCCGCGGTCACCGATGGTGTCGCCACCGGTTTCGACGACGTGGCAGACCAGGGAACGCACCTACCCGCCATCACGGCCCTCGCCGAACAGGGAATCTTCGTGGACACCGAGTGCGCGGATGGGGGGTTCTGTCCCCGCCAACCCATCCATCGGTGGACTATGGCCGTCTGGCTCATCCGGATCCTCGACGACCCGGCCCCCGTAATCGGATTGGCCCGCTTCCTCGACACCGACGCCGGGCAATGGTGGCTCCGCTACGTCGAAGCCCTAGCCAACGCCGACATCACCCTCGGCTGCCGCACCGACCCACCCGCCTACTGCCCCGACCGATCTGTCACACGAGCCCAAATGGCCAGCTTCCTAGCACGCGCCCTCAACCCCCAACCCGCTCCGGCGCCGGCCGGGTTCACCGACATCGAAGGCAACACACACGCCGCCAACATCAACGCCCTCGCCGCCGCCGGCATCACCCTCGGCTGCCGCACCGACCCACCCGCCTACTGCCCCGACCAGCCGGTAACACGAGCCCAGATGGCCAGCTTCCTGCACCGCGCCACCGCCCTCCCCCGAACACCCGACACCGGAACCAACCCCCCGCCAACCAACGAACAACCATAGACCGAACCGGATCACGAAGCGCCTCAGCTGGTTGGCGTGCTGTCCGGCGATAGGATGGTCCGGCTCATGGACTACAGGGCTGCCAACACCGTCGAGGTGCTGAACCGGGCCACCAGCGCCATCTGGGACGAGATGCCGGCATCTCCGTAGGAGTTGTGGTTACCGTCAGAGTACACGACCACCGTCAACTCCGGGTAGTAGGAGTGTGTATTACGGGACATTCTCCAAAGGGCGTTTGGGTCCAAGCCCTAGGAGGGTGCTGAACAATGACGATTGCTCGGGCCTGCCACCCGCCGGTCCAGGTATTTCGCCGGCGGTTGGCAGGCCGCTGGTGGATTGCTCAGCACCCTTCTAGCGGAGTTGGGGTCCGATCTCACGAGTTGGTTGGCCTCCCTGAAGCCGGTACGGCTCCCCGCTGAGTGCCGGGGGTTGGTTACGGGAGGATGCTGTGGTCGCCGCAACGATGCCATTGCACATGGAGTAGCCCACTGACCGCAGTGTCCCCCCAGGAGAAGGTTGCCCGCCCGTCGGGCGCCCACGTCATCTCATAGATGCCCCACGTTCCCTTGACCCGTTTCACACGGAGACCGGGTCGGAACCAGGACCGTTCACCCGCTTCGATTGCCCATAGGTCATCAACGAACCGGCCCAGCGCGGTACGGAAGCGGTTCTGTTGCGCCGGTGTTAGCCCATGGAAATCGCGCAGGAACGCCTCAGACTCTTCATGAGTAGGCATTGGCTGTGTGGGCTAGTCGTCAGCCGCATCGTGCAACCGAGAGTCGAGGCATGCGAGGAACTCCTCGCTGCTCGCATGAAAATGGGTTCGACCGGCCGCGAAGTCACCGGTCGGGTCGGGGTTCTTGCCGATGTCTGCGTGTATGTCAGCCACTGTCAGTGGCTCTTGGTCGGTGTCGCTCATAGGAATAGCAGCCATTGTGTGGCTCCTCCCGACGAATGGTAAAACGGCTAGCAGCCCAACCGTCTGGGCCTCTTCGATGTCACTTGATTCTACCAGGTCCAGAGCTATTAGACCGGGCTCGCCCGCAGATCCGTCAAGTCGGTTCAGGTGACGGCTCAGCTGTCGACAGGAGCTACGACCGCAACTGGTGCAGCCGACCCTACATGTTGGTCAACGGACCGCGCAGGATGCTCCGTCCGGAATGGCTCGCGTCGCCGTCGCGGGGCTCGATGCTGATGTCGACCACGTAGTAGTCGGCGGGGTCATGACTCGGTGGAACGTCCAGGCTCCCGGGGTCGGCAGGGTCCACCAACCCGATGGAGACCAGATCGGCGACGTTGCCGTCGTCGTCGGGTCGGATGAGCCACACCTCGAGATCGGCGCCGTCGCCGGGGAAGGGCAGATCGGCCTCCACAATATCGATTGTCAACTCGCCGTCGTCGGAGACCAGATTGGCTCCGCCCCTGGCGTCCGAGCCAAGGGCATCTAAACTCACAGGATCATAGGCGAGGGTTGCCGAGGCGATCACCTGACCGCCATCGCCGCTCAAGGCGAGGAACGCGCCGATTCCGACTACCGCGACGATGAGAGCAGCGGCGGCTCTGACCAAGACACGCCTTGGAAGCCGCCTCCTCGAATGGAGTGGGACAACGCTTGCAGAGGCGTCTTCGTGCATGCCGATCGCCGCTTCGATCCCGTCCCAGACCTCATCGGGTGGTTCCATCAACTCGATGCCTCCCTCGCCCAAGTCACGAAGCAACGCTTCAAGATCCGGATCGGGGAACTTGTCAGTCATTGGCCGACTCCAGTAGGTGTCGGATCTTCAAGAGGCTACGCCGGAGGTCGCTCTTCACCGTACCGAGAGGTAACGACATCCGATCCGCTATCTGACGGTGGGTCAAACCTTCGAAATAGTGCAGCACGACGACCCGTCTCGCACGATCCGACAGAGAGCGCAGAGCATCGGCGATCAGCAGCTTGGTCCCAACAGCGTCGATCTCCGAACGCGTCGGAAGTTCCGCAGGGTCACGGTTATCACGCCGCTCGGAGTGCCTACGCTCAGCACGGACATTGTCGATAATCCGGTTCCTCGTGATCGAAATGAGCCAGCCGACCAGGGTGCCCTTCGCCGGGTCGAATCGGTGCCGGCTCCTCCAAGCGCTGATGAACACCTCCTGGGTAACGTCGCTAGCGCGGGCCTCATCCAGGGTCCGGCGGCAATAGGTGTAGATCAGCCTCCCATGCTGGAGGTATGCCGCCCTCAACGACTGTTCCTCGCCACGAGCGAACGCCTTCCCCACACTGTGGGCACTCTCGGACTCAAGGATCAGCACACTCGAAGTGTATGACACCCCAAAGCGCTTCAATACGCGACGCCGCTAGGAGGGTGAGTGCCACTCCATCTCGTCGGTCATGACCGGTGCGATAGCGCGGGGGGAAGAGTCACGATCCCGATCCCGATCCCGATCCCGAGGAGGTATCCGGTCTCCTGCGTGTTGAGCCGGCTACAGCTGCCTGGTCCCATCGCACGACGAACAATCCCGACCGGGGTTTGGGTGTGAACCACGTCGACTTGGGAGGCATGAGCCGACCTTCATCGGCAACCTTCATCACCTCTCCGATCAGAGCAGGACGCATGGCGAAACCCACAGCCCCAGGATAGGCAGCCGTCTGCTGTTCCAATCCGGTCAGCGACTCCCCTCCCGTAACGTAGGACAACCGGCCATCCTGGTAGGAAGACACCCCGAAGACCGGACCCAGGACCCGATCGTGCAGCAGGCTCACGTCGAGACCGGCCACGGGATCGGGGGACCGCTCTCCCCGGTAGCGCAGCCGGTACCAGGTGCCGTCGAGCAACATCGCCAGTTCCCCACGGGCACGCGGGCGCGGGTTTGCTCCGCCGGGCGGACCGATCGGCCTCACTTCCCAATCCGGCCGGAGTCGACGCTTCACCTGTCCGGGTCCAGGCACCCTGTCCAACCGGATCAGCCGGTTGTATTCCACGGCGTCGAGATGGTCGGTAGGGAAGAGGATGGCGAGGAACCATCCAGGACCCGCCCCGCTTCGGGACGAGGCAGCGACCCGGTGGTGGCCGTCGGTGATGTACATCGAGTCGATGCGGGCGATGGCCGCCTTGACCCTGGCAACGTCGGCCGGCTCGGCAACGGTCCAGAGCCTCTGGCGCACACCGTCAAAGCCCGTGAAGTCCCTAGAGGGTGCCGCCGACGAGAGTTCCTCGATGAGTCGGAGATGTCGGGCGTCGGCTTGGAAGCCCAAGGACACGGGACTTGAAGCCAGCCTGGCCACCCGGAAGAAGCGGGCGAGATCGTCGACCCGATCATCGATAGTCCCCTCGTGACCGATCACGCGACCTTCCCGTATAGCCGACACCGGTATACCGGCGACGATTCCCGACTGGCGATGACTGCCCGTGTCGAGTTCGTAGAGGAAGAACACACTGCCCGGTACCTGCTCGAACAGGCGCCGCTCCAGCATCCCCTGGAAGTGTCGGGCCGCCCGCCGCGCGGTCGCCCGCCTGCTCCGAACGGGATCGGGGAAGTCGCGGGCGGACAGGGTGATGTTGACGAAGGAGTCCGGATGCTCCACGGCGAATCGGTAACGACCTCCGCCGGGAATGGCGTCGTATTGGGGCGCCACGATGTCAGCAACCCGATCCGCCCGGGCAACCATGGCTTCGACCGGAATGGCGGACTTCATCCGACGCGCTCCCGAGTGTCAGTGCTCAAACGTCCCCTAGCGGGTCCGTAGGACCGCCAAGGATAACGCCGGTCATCGTGTAGAGAGTCCACCACTTCCACTGACCTGGCCCCTGCTCCTGTGTTCTCGGACCGATCTGTCACACCCGGCTGATAACTTCGACACCATGATGAAATACCCGACAGAGGAACAGAAAAAGAAGGCCATCGAGGCATTCTCCGCGGCCGAGCGAGCGCTGCGGGAGACGGGAATCGGGTTCACGGTCGTGGAGGGACCGGAGGCCGAGGTCAGCGATCCACCCCTCGCTGCATGACCCCAGGGTCCCCCTGTTTGTGACATCGGCCGAATGCCAGAGTTGCGCCACGGGACGCGGCGTTCGGTGAGTCCGCGGGGTCCCGGCGGAGGCGTGAAGGAACATCGGGCCGGTCCGGGCGACGCTCGGTGGCCGGCGGTAGGCTGGCGCGGCATCCAATGGTGGCCATTCGGGCCCCGTAGGGTCTGACGACCACCCCCTCCTATCGGCGTATGCACATGAACCTCGACCGCGTGACGGAAGCGAAGCAACAGAACGAGTCCGGCGACGCCCGCAGTCCATCCTTCCCGGAGCAGCGAGTGGCCCCCACCGGGTGGGCCGACGCGATCGCCGATACGGATGGGCCCCAACTCGTCGTAGCCGGTCCCGGTGCCGGGAAGACAGAGTTTCTCGTGCGCCGCATCGCTTCCCTTACCGACCGCCATCGTGTGCCCGGCTCTGCCATCCTGGCGCTCACGTTCTCACGGCGGGCAGCTGCCGGGCTCAACACGAGGATCAGGGCCGCAACCCGCGATCCCCTCGGCGGGGTGGGTGCTTCCACCTTCCACTCCTTCGCGCAGCGGATACTGGAGATGCACGCAGCGGAAGCAATCGGATGGACCGGACTTCCCTCCATCCTCACCGGTCCGGAACAGGTGGATCTGGTCTCGCAACTCCTGACCACCGAGGAACCCGTGAATTGGCCCTCACCGTTCCGCAACCTCCTGTCCACTCGGACACTGGCGGACGAGGTCACCGACTTCATCCTGCGCGCCCGGGAAAGGATGATGGACGCGGCCGAACTCGAGCGCCGGTGCGCCGAACGTGACGACTGGCGAGCGCTACCTGGATTCGTCGCTCGCTACGACCAAGCCCTCGAGCAGTCGGACCGAATCGACTACGGCACCCTGGTCAACAGGGCCATAGAGGTCCTGGCGGATCCCTGGGTTCAGGAATCCGTCCTGGGACAGTACAGCTACGTACTGGTCGACGAGTACCAGGACACCACGCCCGCGCAGGCCACTCTCCTGGCGGCGGTCAGCGGGCCCCGAGGGAACATCACGGTCGCGGCTGATCCGTACCAGTCGATCTACGGGTTCCGTGGAGCATCGCTTTCCAACGTGGCCGGATTCTTCGACAGGTTCCCGGGCGCGGACGCCGCTCCCGGCCGCAAATGGGTTCTAGGCACCTCCTTCAGGGTGCCCCGCGAGATTCTCAGGGCCGCAGAACGTCTCACGGTGGGAGTCGACCTGCCTGGCGCGGCGGGTCCTGTGGAGCCGGCGTCACATCCCGGCCGGGTGGAACTCAGGGTCTTCGATCAGGAATCCGAGGAGTCGGAGTGGATCGCCGCGGAGGCGGCTCGCCTGAACCTCGAACAGGAGATCCCGTTCAGCAGGATGGCGGTCCTGGTACGCACGAAACGCCGACTGCTGACGGAACTCTCCCGAGCCCTGGACCGACGGTCGATCCCCCACGATCGGCCCGACGCAAGGTTGGTCGATCACCCCGCCGCCCGGATGATCTTCGACGTCGCGAGATCCGCGGCGTCACCGGATCGCCGCGCCGCCACGCCGTTCATGCGGAGCCTGCTCCTAGGACCCCTGTACAACCTAGGCGTCGGCGGTCTGCGCCGGATGGAGCGCCACCTCTGGTCCGGCGAAGAGGGATGGCCGGAGGTGATCCGCCTGCGCTTGGAAGGCGGTGAACCCCTCGCATCTCTTCTGGACGACCCTTCGTGGATCGACTCGACCGCCATCGACGGTTTCTGGAAGGTATGGACCGGACTCCCACAGTTCCGCCCCCTAGTGGCCGACCCCGGCCGGGCCGAGTTCCGGGCCGCTTGGACCAGCCTGGCGCAGGCCCTGGTCCGGGCAGCCGAGCGGAACCCCGCCACCACCCTCCTCGACTACGTGCGGCTGGTGGAGTCGGATGACTTCGAGGCCAGCCCGCTGCTGAGCTACAAGGATCCGGCCGAGGACCGGATGGTGCTGACCACCCTGCATCAGGTGAAGGGACTCGAGTTCGACGTGGTGTTCGTAGCGGACGCCGTGGAGGGGGTTCTGCCCGACCTCCGCCGGACCGAATCCCTGCTCAGGACCGAGCAACTCGATCCGGCCGCATCCGGTGCGCTCCGCGGCTCGCGGCGGCGTCTGAGGGAGGAAACCCGCCTGGTGTACACCGCCATCACGCGGGCCCGCAACCGGGTCGTGATGACGGCCACCAGCGCCGGACCGGACGAGGAACACCGGCGACCGAGCCGATTCCTGGAGGTCGTGGCGGGCGACGAACTGGACATCGCCTGTACCTATCCGCGAATTCGCCTGCCAATCACGATGAGGGAGGCGGAGTCGTGGCTGCGGACCATACTCGTGGACCCGGCCCAGCCGGACCACCGCAGACTGGGCGCGGCCCGGATACTCGGCGCCGGCAACCATGACGGCCTGAGACCACCGCTCAGCTACGCGGCAGTCCGGAGGGCGGGTGCCGACGCCGGGATCCTGGCACCGGGGCGACGGCTCTCTCCGAGCGACGCCGGCGGATACGACGCATGCCCCAGGAGGTTCGCCCTGGAACGAGTGCTCCGGGTGAGCAACCCTGCCAACCGGTACCTGGCCTTCGGCAACCTGATCCACTCCGTCCTGGAGGTCGTCGAGAACCGAGCGGCTTCGGAGGCCCGCAGGGCGACCTTCGAAGAGGCTCGAGCATGCCTTGAGGATCTGCTGCCCGAATACGATCTCGGTTCCGGTTCGATCCTGAAGGCGTGGCAGCGGCGCGCCATCCTGCTGCTCACCCGGCTTTACGCCGGCTGGCCGCGCCGCGACACAGAGACGGTGCTGGTCGAACACGTCGTGGAAGCAGAGCTGGGAGGTGTCCGGTGGAGAGGGCGTATCGACCGGGTGGTACGGGAACGGGACGGCACGATATCTGTTGTCGACTACAAGACCGGGAAGACACCGCTACTCGTCCGGGAGGTTTCCCGCTCCCTCCAGTTGGGATTCTACTTCCTGGCGGCCTGCAGCGATCCGGGCGTAGGTCGGCACGGGCTGGTCCGGAGTGCCGAGTTCTGGTACCCGCTGGCCGCAACCCCCAAGCGGAGGGTCATGTCCTTCGATCCGGCTCATCTGGAGGAAGTCCGATCACGGCTGGGCGAGATCGCCGGGCTCGTCCTCGGTGAGGACTGGACTCCGACCCCCGGCAAGGCCTGCCGCGGATGCACCGTCAAAGCGGCCTGCCCGGCGTGGCCCGAGGGGCAGGAGGCCTACCACAGATGAGCTTCGTCCCGTCCCCCGAGCAGAAGGAGGTGATCGAGCACGGCCTCGAGCCGCTGCGGGTCACAGCCGGCGCCGGCACCGGTAAGACCTCCACCCTCGCGTACCGCATGGTACGGCTGGCTGATCGGTTCGGGATCCGCCCGGACGAAGTGTTGGGAGTCACCTTCACCAATAAGGCGGCCGAAGAACTGGCACATCGTATCGGCCGGGCGCGCGATCACCCTCCCCGGCCCGGAGAGGGGGTGACTATTCTGACCTACCACGGGTTCGCCATGCGCCTGCTTGCGACGTACGGAACGCTCGTGGGCATGGAACGCGACACCCGCGTAGTCGCACCGGTCCTCTCCCGCCAGATCCTGCGAGAGTGCCTGGTCGAGACACCGTTCGAAGCGGTCGACGCGTCCAACACCGACCGGGTCGTCGACAACCTGCTGAAGCTATCCGGCGAGCTGGCGGACAACCTCCTGCGGCCGCATGCGCTCTTGCAGGAACCACCCGGCGGCGAGGTCCAAGCGCGGCGGATCGAGTTGGCCCGGGCCCTGGTCCGATACGAGCAAGCCAAGGTCCGGCTCGGCGTCCGCGACTACGGCGACCTGATCCGTTTGGCCGTCGAGCTGGTCAGGGAGCATGGCTTCGTGGCCCGCCGGGTGCGGGAGTCGTTCCGATGCGTCCTGCTGGACGAGTACCAGGACACCAACCCGGCCCAGCAGGAACTCTTCGCTCTACTCTTCGGGCAGGGCATGGCCGTGACAGCCGTCGGCGATCTCGACCAGACGGTCTACGAGTGGAGAGGCGCCAGCCCGAACAACTTCGGATTCTTCCCGGACCGGTTCCGTCAGAAGAGCGGATCGGAGGCTCTCACCCTCCGTTTGACCGTCAATCGTCGATCCGGGAAGCGGATCCTCGATCTGTCAAACCGGATCCGGACGAGGATCTCGGTGGTGGATCGGGCGGCCGACCAGACCGCTCTCGACGGAACCCCGCCCGGCGAGGTCCACGCAGCCTGGTACGGGAACGCACGCCGCGAGGCCGAGGAAGTCGCCCGCCAGATCCGCCGCCTCCACGAGGCAGGGCTGGCATGGTCGGACATCGCGGTGCTGTTCCGGAAGAACCGGGATATCGAGCTGGTACGGCTCGCTCTGGAGGAACATGCGGTTCCTTACCAGGTCAGCGATCTCGGAGGCCTGCTCAGGGTGCCCGAGATAGTCGAACTCCACGCATGGCTTAGGCTCCTGGCCGATCCGGAGGATGGTCCCGCATTGGTTCGGATCCTGCTCGGATCCCGCTACAGGCTCGGCCTCTCGGATCTGGCGCCGCTGTCCCGCCGGGTGGCTGAGCAGTCGCACCGGGCCGAAACGCAGGTAGTCACCCATACTCTGGTGGAGGCGATCGAAAACCTCGAGGCCATCGAACTCACCGGCGGCGCGAAAGCCTCCCTGGCCGGGTTTCGCGACCTATACAGGGTCCTGCTGACCGAATCCCAGGGGACCGGTCTCTCAGGGTTGGCGCGTCTGATCCTTTCCAGAACCGGAGCCTGGCACGAGATCGACGCCATGCCCTGGCCGTCGAATGTCTCGGCCCGCCTCAACATCCACCGCTTCCTCGACTTCGCCGAACACTGGAACCCTCTCGAAGGCCGCGCCTCGCTGGAAGCGTTCCTGCACCATCTGGAATTGATGCGAGACGACCCGGTGGAGGAACTGGATGCGGCGCGCGTCGGGAGCGACGATGCTGTGGCCCTCACGACCGTCCACCGGGCCAAGGGACTGGAGTGGAGGGCGGTATTCCTACCGGCCCTCTATCGGGGTAACTTCCCTTCCTCGCCACGCCAGCTACTCGATCCTGCCCGCTGCGAGTTCGCTTTGCCGGCACACATGCGTATCGACCGGGAGTTCAGGACCCATCTGGATCCCTCCGTCGATGGCAATGCCCGGCGGGCCTGGCTCCGGGAGCGACACCACGATCAGGAGTGGCGACTCGCCTACGTCGCCTGTACCAGGGCCGAGGAATACCTCTACCTGAGCGGTGCACACTGGTACGGGATACCGCAGCCGCTCAAGAAGCCGTCGAGACCGAGCGAGTTCCTCGAACTGGCTCTCCAGATGGATGGCGTGGCCGTCGACGAATGGATAGCTGAAGCCCCGTCCCGTCCGGAGACGCTGCGCTTTCCCATCCCCCAACCAGGACCGGACCCGGTCTTCGGCGTTGCCTGGGAGGAAGCCCTCCACCTGGTTGCCGCTGATCCGGACTGGACTGCTCGGCGCGCCGAGCGGTTGGGTATCAGAGAGCTATACGATGGTGCCGTGGAGGAATTCCAGCAAACCCTTCTGGATCTCCCCGAGCCCGCCAAGGCGGCTCCGGGGCCTGGCGTCAGCACTGTGAGCGTCACCGGCCTGGTGACCTACGCCAGCTGTCCGAAACGGTACTACTGGACAGAAGTCGACCGGCTACCCCGCCGGCCGGGGCCGGGCGCTCTCCGGGGAACCCGTCTGCACCGTAGGATCGAACTGCATAACCGCGGGATGATCCCCTTCGACGAACTCGACGACGACCTGTACGATCGGTCGCCAGACGAGGAAGCCGTTCCGCGAGCCACCTCCGCAAGCGGATGGAGTTCCTTCCTCGGATCACCCTACGCGACCAGGACCCCCATCTACGTCGAGGCGCCTTTCGAGTTCTCCCTGGATCCGGACATCAGGATCAGGGGTCGCGTGGACGCGGTCTACCCACTGCGCGACGATGGCTGGGAGATAGTGGATTTCAAATCGGGACGCCGCCCGGGTCGTGCGCCGGACGATGTCCAGCTGCGGGCCTACGCCGTCGCAGCCCAGGATGGTGGGCTCGGCGCCACTGCTCCGCATTCCCTGCGCGTGTCCTTCGTCTACCTGGGCGACGGCTTGGAAGTCCATGGTCAGGAGGTGAACGAAACGTGGCTGCAACAGGCGAGGAACAGGATCATCGGGTTGATGGAGAACATCCGTGCCGAGCGCTTCCGTCCCGAGCCCTCCCCGGCCTGCCGCACATGCGACTTCCGCCACGTATGCCCGGAAGGTAGAGATTGGCTGGAGGCTGGTTCCTAGCCTTGATTCTTCTTCATGTTTCCAGACAAACCCACGGCAACAGGCCACATCAACCACATGATCGTGACTGGGCCTGGCTTCACCCGACGGATGAAGGTCCCGCCGGGCCGAGACCGGATTGTGGAAATGGCCGTAGTCCCTGGTCAGAAGCTCATATCCCGCACTCTGCTCGCCTAGTGCAAACCCCCGCACGAAGAATCGGGGTTAGCTACAACGTCTCATAGCGGTCAGCCGCTCATCGGGTTTCAGGGGGAGTGACCATGGGGAGTGCAAAGCTACACCACTCGGCCGGCGACGGTCTCCACCATCAGCGTGAACGGACCGTTGTTGCGTAGATCCACTTCCATCGTCGCGCCGAAGCGACCGCACCCTACGTCCACCCCCTCCGATGCCACTGCACTCGCGAACTCGTCAACCAGCCGCTCGGCGTGATCGGGACGTGCCGCTCCCGTGAAGCTCGGTCGGCGGCCCCTGCGGACATCGGCGAACAACGTGAACTGGCTCACGACCAGCATCGCTCCCCCCGCGTCCTTAAGCGACACGTTGAACCTGCCCTGCTCATCCGGGAAGATCCTGAGACCGACCACCTTCGCCGCCAGCGCCCTCACGTCTGCGCTCGTATCTGCTCTGCCCACCCCCACCAACACCAGGAGACCACTCCCCACACGGGCGACCAACTCGCCTTCGACCGTGACCGAAGCGTGGTCAACGCGTTGGATGAGGGCCCGCATAGAGTGAATCTAGCGCTTCCGGCCCCGGCAGTACCGCCGTCGTGTGGCAACTCTCCGTCCCGGACCTTCCGCGCCACGATCGCGTGCCCCGGCTTCCCCTGGTCGGGAGATGGCGGTTGGCGGGCAGGTGGACATCGCAGGTGCCATCAATCTGAACAGTAACCGCTTGGCCCAATCGTTCGAGCGAGGGTTTGTCCGAGCAAACGCAGACTCCTCACGTAGAACGGTCTGTTCCGACGGTCCGAATCACGATCGATTCACCAATCGAAAACCTGCCGGGATCCCACCAACAACCCTATCCGCGCACCCTCTTAGCTTAGAATCGATCATGTGCAACTCTTACGGTTTCGGTCGACAACTCAATCGCGACCCGAGGGTGCCCGCCGCCCCGGAACTCGCCGCAGCCGGACGCGCAAGCTGCCGCTGGAGGACTTCCTAGCGGACAACCACTTCCGAGCGGCCCTCGATCGGATTGGCTGCGCGCAGCAGCGGTCTCCGGACCAGGCGATCCCTAGAGTCAAGTCCTACCTGAAGGAGATCGCCGCTCGACCCTCGAGGCTCATGGTCAGGGTGGCGGCCGTACTCGGAAGAGTCCTGTACAAGAGGGCCTACGGCTCCGTTCACTACAACCGTGACGGGTTGGCCCGTGTCGCCCGGCTGAGCGCCACTCATCCGATCGTGTTCCTGCCCAGTCACAGATCGAACCTGGATCGCCCGATAATGCACCGCATTCTGTGGGAGAACGGACTCGGGCCCACCTACACGGCCGGCGGCATCAACATGAACTTCTTCCCGATCGGCCCGATCTGGCGCCGGGCCGGGGTCTTCTTCATCCGGCGCAGCTTCACGAACAGTCCCGTTTACAAGCTCGTCCTGCGGACCTACTTCGCTTACCTCATAGAACAGCGCGTTTCCCTAGAGTGGTACATCGAAGGAGGCCGCAGCCGAACGGGCAAGCTTCGATCACCCCGCTACGGCTTGCTCGGCTACGCCGCCGACGCGCTGGCGGCCGGGAAGAGCGACGACATTCTCCTGATCCCGACCTCCATCAACTACGACCACGTTCTCGAAGTAGGCGCCTACACGGCCGAGCAGAGCGGGGTGGCCAAGGAGAAGGAAACCTTCGGCTGGATGGTGAGGAGCGTCAGGTCCCTCCGGAGGCGCTACGGAGACATCCACGTCCGGTTCGGCCAACCGGTCTCCATGCGCAGCGAGATCGATCCGGGCCGGACCGGTGCTGAACGAAGACAGGACCTCCAGGAGTTGGCCACCTCGGTGTGCGTCCGGATAAACCGGATCACTCCCATCACCCCCTCGTCGTTGGTGGCAGTAGCCCTCCTGGCGGGACCGGATCGGGGATCATCCCGCCGCGGTCTCGAAGCTGCCGTGGCCGAGCTGGTCGATAGCGTCGAGTCCCGTAACCTGCCCACGACCGAGCCGCTTTCCCTGCTGCGGACCGGACAGGGCTTGGACGGCGTCGTGGCCGCTCTGTCGGGCCTCGGCATGATGACGGTCGACCCCGACGAATCTGTCTCAGCCGGATCGCAACCCGTATACCGCATCCCCCAGGACCAGCGTCTGGCCGCCTCCTACTACCGGAACACCATCGTCCACTTCTTCCTGGAGCGAGCCATCGCCGAGCTCGCACTGGCGGCGACATCCCGTGTCGACTCCGACCGGCTGCCGGATGCCTTCCGCGAGTACGTGAGGAAGCTCCGAGCCCTGCTGTCACTGGAGTTCTTCTTGCCGGACCCGGAGGAGTTGATCCGCGAGATCGACAGTCAACTCGCCCGCCACCAGCCCGGCTGGGAAGACCTGATGGCTGCAGGCCGCGCTACGGAGGTCCTGGATCAATTGCGTCCCCATCGCGCGCCGTGGGCGATCCGGTCGTTCCTCGAGGCCTACCGGGTGGTGGCCGAAGGGTTGACCGACGCCTCGCCGGGGCGGCCTTGGGACAGGGGAGACTTCCTGAGAACCTGCCTGGGGCGCGGCGCCGAGTACGCATCCCAGCGGCGCATAGCCGGCGAATCCTGCTCGCTCAGTCTGTTCTCCAACGGAGTCCGGCTGGCCGGGCGACGGGGCTTGCTCAATGCAGGGAGCGACGGCCTGGCGCGATCGCGAACTGCTTTCGCCGCGGAATTGGCTCTGTTCCTAGAGTTCTTCGACCTCTTGGATGCGTCGATACCCGGCGGGAACTCGGCGGCTCTGAACCGGCATCGGACTTCCTGATGGTCCCGCTGCCGGACGAGGTGTGTCTCGAACTGCATCGTTGGATGCGCCTCACCCGCACGATGGACAGCCAGTTGCTGTCGCTATGGAAACAGGGTCGTGGGTTGGGCGCCACCTTCAACCAGCGCGGCCACGAAGCGATCAGCGTGGGCGCGGGGGCCGCTCTGGGGCCGGAGGACGTGGTTGCACCGATGCACCGTGACCTGGGGTGCTACCTCCTACGGGGACTGAGTCCACGGCGCATCATGGCCAACCAACTCGGTCGTGGCACCGGTGTCACCGGCGGACGCGATGCCAACCTCCATGGGTGCGGCGACCTGTCGCTCAACATAATCGGCTTCATCAGCCACCTGCCCCAGTCGATGCCGGTTGCTCTGGGAGCGGCGATGTCCTTCACGTACCGGCGCCAACCACGGGTCGCCATGACCTTCGCCGGTGACGGATCGTCCTGCACGGGTGTATTCCACGAAACGCTCAATCTGGCTGCTGTCCACAAAGCGCCGTTCGTCGTGATAGTTGAGAACAACCAGTATGCGTACTCGACGCCTCTGCACCAGCAGATGGCCATCGAGGACATCGCGGTGCGGGGAGATGCCCACGGAGTGGATTCACTCATCGTGGATGGGAACGACGTGGAGGCGGTTTACAGGGCGGTCGAAGCAGCGGTGGCCCGAGCCAGGCGAGGCGAGGGTCCCACGCTGATCGAGGCCAAGACCATGAGAATGCTCGGCCATGCCATCCACGACGGAGCCGACTACGTGCCCGAAGCCCTGCTGGAAGAGTGGAGAACGCGAGATCCGATCGGCATGTACGAGGAAGTGCTGCTGCGCCGCGGACTGGTCGATCAAAACCACCTTGCATCGGTGAGAGCCGATTGTGCGGAAGTCGTGGCCGACGCCGTACGGTTCGCGGAGTCGAGCCCGTTGCCCGACCCCCGAACGGTGACCCAAGGCGTTTACGCATCGTGACCATGCCCGGGAGATCGACCGGCACGCGGCCCCGAGGGGCAGCGATGAGTGCTCGTGCCCCGCTCCGCTCCGAGACCCGCACAATGACGTACCTCGAGGGAATCAGCGACGGCTTGCGAACCGAGATGCGCCGAGATCCCAGCGTCTTGCTTATGGGCGAGGATATCGGCGGCGAGTTCGGGGGCGCCTTCAAAGTGACGCGGGGTTTCGAGGCCGAGTTCGGTCCCGACCGGGTGATCAACACACCTATGACCGAGTTGGCGTTCATAGGCGCGGCCACCGGAATGGCTCTCATGGGCCTGCGCCCGGTCATCGAGGTGCAGTTCGCAGACTTCATCTCGACCGGGTTCGACGCCATCGCCCAGTATGCGGCCACCACCCATTACCGCTGGGGGGCACCGGTTCCATGGGTGATCCGCGCGCCTGCCGACGGCGGGATACGCTCCGGCCCGTTCCACAGCCAGAACCCCGAGGCCTGGTTCGTGCATACGCCCGGTCTGAAAGTGGTGGCGCCCGGTACCCCCGCGGACGCCAAGGGCCTCCTGCTGGCTGCGATCCGGGACAACAACCCGGTCATCTACTTCGAGTCGAAACCCCTGTACCGTAGCTTGCGCGGCGAGGTCCCTTCCGGCGACGAGTCGGTGCCGATCGGAAAGGCGCGCGTCGCGAGGCAAGGCCACGATGTAACCGTGATCACCTACGGTGAGATGGTGAGGCAGGCTCTCGAAGCGGCCCGGCAGGTTCAACCCGATATCTCGACCGAAGTGATAGACCTTCGGACTCTCAAACCCCTTGACCACCAAACGGTGCTGGCGTCCGCCCGACGGACCGGCCGGGTGGTGGTCGTTCACGCCGCCAATCGTATGGCAGGTATAGGAGCGGAGATCGCAGCCGAGTTGAGCGAGTCGGCATTCGAGTACCTCGACGCCCCGATAACACGGATTGGAGGACTCGACATCCCGGTCCCGTTCAGTCCCCCGCTCGAAGATGCCTACCGTCCGGGGGCCACGAACATCGCCACGGCAATCCGGAGCACGGCGTCATTCTGACCAACCCCGGTTGTGGCGTCCCCATGCGACCCCGGTCTTGATGCAGGGGTTCGGGGTGAGCGAGCCGGAGTGTTGGATACGAGCTTCCGAGTAGGAGGGTGCTGAGCAATCCACCAGCGGCCTGCCGACCGCCCGCAAAATGCCTGGGCCGGCGCGCGGCAGGCCCGAGCAATCGTCATTGTTCAGCACCGTCCCAGGGAAAACGGCCGTTTCGACGGTGGGTGTCAGGCCGGCGCGACGTCCACCCGAGGGATGAAGCCCGGCCCGGCCCGGCCGGGATGATGTGGTTGATGTGGGCATGCTGCCGCGGGTGTGCCCGGAAACATGAAGGAGAGTCAGGGCTGGCGCGAGGGGTCACCTTCGGCGCAGCGGGCGCACCGTTGGAATCGGGCGCAGTACCGGAATGGTCCGCGACCGCCCTACCGGTCGAGTTCAGCGCTTGGTAACCTGCAGTGATGCGTAGGTTCACCATCAAGCTCGACGGACCACTGCACGGAATCGATTACGGCGGTGAAGGGCGGACCGTTCTTCTCGTCCACGGACTGAGCGGATCGGCGGTCAACTGGGTTTCGATGGCAGAGGGTCTCACCGCCTATGGACGGGTGCTGGCGCCCGAACTTCCCGGATTCGGTCGCACTCCTCCAGCAGGGAGGAGAGCGACTGTCGAAGAGCAAGCAAGTCTGCTGGCCAGGTTCATCAGGAGGGAGTCTGGTACCCCAGCGCTGGTGATCGGTAATTCCATGGGGGCGGTATCTGCGATCATCCTGGCCGGCCGCAACCCCGAGTTGGTCGACCGCCTGGTGCTGATCGACTCTCCGGCACCTTCCCCATCCATAGCCGGCATGTCACCGATCTGGGTCACGACAATGCTCCTGTACCTGATACCCGGACTCAACAAGGCCCTGCTGTCTTGGCTTCACAGTCAGGGAACGGCGGAGCAGCGGACCAATGCCGGAATCGATATGATCGCCACCCGACCCGACCGGATCTCTTCCTCGACCCGACAGTTCCATTCCAGGGTGACTACCGAACGCAACGCTATGCCGTGGATGTACGACATCCACCTCGAGGGATATCGATCAGTGATACGAAACCTGGTCCCCTACTCCCGCTTCGACCGGACAGTTCGTAGGGTCAGCGCACCGACCCTGCTGATTCACGGCACGGAGGACCAGGTCGTGCCCTTGGCGGCTGCCGAGCGGCTCGCCTCCGTCCGCCCCGACTGGACCTACCGGCCGATTGTAGGTGTGGGCCACATACCAATGATGGAGGCACCGGAGCTCTGCCTGCACCTGCTCGCCGAGTTCATGCAGGATTCCGGAGACCGGCGCCCGCCGGCGGCGCAGGCCGTCCCGCCCGCTGCCCCCGTCACCCGTATCGGCGCTGCCTAGCCCAATCCAGGAAGCGGCGGCGCGGCCAGGTATTAGCCACCGAACCCCGATCGACCCAGCCGCGTTGCGCCTGGCGGATTCCCCACTTCGACTGGCGCAACTCTGCGGTGCGGTGAGCGTCGGTCGAGATGACGAACCGAACACTGCGGCCTCTCGCTTGGAGTAGAACCTCGGCGGGAGGGTCGAGACGGTCCAGGTGGGAGTTGATCTCGAGCGCAGTCCCGGTCGACTCTGCAGCATCCAGCACCGCGCCAGTGTCCAGTTCGATTCCCGGCCGGCGACCCACGCGCCGTCCGTGCAGGTGACCGATCACGTCCACCGCCGGATGGCGGAGTGCCGAGACGATACGAGCCGTCTGTTCCTGTCGCGGCAGGTCGAAGTAGCTGTGGACCGAGGCGACACACCAGTCATAGTCCATCAGGAACCCGCGGTCGTAGTCCAGGGGGCCGTCCCGCCCGATGTTGAGTTCGACCCCATGAAGAATTTTCATCCCCGGATATCGTTCCTGGAGAGCGCCGATGCGCCGGCGCTGGGCCAGCATCTCTGATCGCCCCACCCCGTTGATCGCCAGATTCTCTGCGTGATCGGTGATGGCCACGTATTCCAGACCGAGGTCCCGAGCTGCATCCAGCATCGCCTCGAGGGAGTCGTCTCCGTCTCCCGACATGTCGGTGTGAACGTGGAGGTCGCCGCGGAGATCCCCGTCGGTGACCAGATCGGGCAGCCTCCCCGCTCGAGCCGCCTCGATCTCCCCGCGGTCCTCCCGGATGGTCGGCGGTATCCAGATGAGGCCCAGCGCCTCGTAGATCGCCTTCTCGGTCCTCCTGGGCGACCACCGCGCCGCTGCTCGCCTCGTACAGCGCGTACTCGCTGAGTACCCAGTCCCGCTCGATGGCCAATCTCCGCAACCGGATGTTGTGTTCCTTCGAGCCGGTGAAGTAGAGGATGGCCGCACCCCATTGGACCGCCGGCACCATCCGGACATCCACTTGGAAGCCGGAGTGGGTCAACACCGAGGTCTTGGTGTCCCCTGCTCCGATCACCTGGCGTATCCAACCCATCTCGACCAGGCGATCCCGCACCGGCGCGGGATCGGAGGTTGCCACCAGGATGTCTAGATCGGCTACGGTGTCCCGGAAACGCCTCAGGCTCCCGCAGTAAGCAGCTTCCTCCACGCCCGGAAGCCGCCGGATTTCGGACAGCAGCCGCTCGGCTTGCCGCATGGCATCCAGGATCGGGGTCCGCCGCTCCTTCCCGGACCAACCCAGGCGGTCCACAGCCCGCCTGAGGTTCTCTTCCGTCTTCGGCCCGAACCCCGGGAGTTCCCGGACCGACTCGGAATCCAGGGCGGCCATGAGCCTCTCCACAGAATCGACTCCCAGCGCCGTTCTAAGTTGCACGGCTCGTTTGGGTCCCAGACCGGGAACCCGGATCAACTCCTGGAACGCAGGCGGGAACTCCTCGCGTAGGCGGTCCAGCCGGGCGATCCGCCCCGTCCCGACATACTCGCGGATCTTGGACGCGGAAGACTTACCGATTCCGGGAATCCTCCTGAGCTCGGTCGCTGACAGGTCCTCCACTCGCACCGGCAACCCTTCCAACGTCTTGACCGCCGCCTCGTAGGCCCTTGCTCTGAAGGACTGGGGACTGCCATCCGCGATCCGGATGAGCCGAGCCAACTCCTCGAAGAGCGCCGCCACCTCTGCATTGGTCGCCAAGAGCAGCCTCCAATCTCCGCAACCGGTTTGCGAACAGGATAAGACGGTGCGCGGAGGCGAGTCGCTTCTGTGGTGGACTCCGTCCGGATGCTGATCGAAGAAGCCTCTCGTCATCGCGATGATCCCGGGAACGGTCTCATGCGGTGCTTCCCGCGCCTTCTCCGACGACGCTCCGCCGTTCCCGCGCGGGTGTCCGCCGGTGAAAGCCATGGTGTCAACCTCGGTCGGAGTCGCCCATCCCCAGGTGACGACAGATACGAACACACGCTTGAGCCAGCCGGAACGTGACGGCGGCGGCGTCACCGGCTTCCAGAACCAAGCTGCTGCCGGATCGTGCCTGTCGCGCCCTTCCAGGCACCCGACGAGTTTGATCGTGGTCGGTCTGCGTTGAGGGCGGCGTGCTCGGGACCGCCATCTCCCGGCGCCGCCACACAGACCAACCACGGGACCCGCGGTACCGTAAGGACTGCGCGTAGCGTGAACGCGTCCAGTCGCCGGGAGGGCGCCCCCGTGTCGAGTCCGGATCGTTCGGCGCCCATCTGAGGGCCCCCGGATTCGGAGAAGTCCCGTCATCGGGTAACCTCTACCGGCGCCCTGCTGTCAGAAGGATTCGAATATGACTTTGGCAAGCGCCGGCTACTCGGTAACGCTACGCATCTACGTCCCGCCCGAGGATCAACGGGCGATCGGCCGCATCACAACCGCCATCGGTGAAGCGGGAGGCGTGGTGACGGCGCTCGACTTCGTCGAAGCGCATCCCCAGCGCCTAGTGCTGGACATCACGGCCAACGCGCGGGATGACGGCCACGCCGCGGACATCACCGACGTGGTCATGTTGCTCGAGGGAGTCACGGTCCACCACGTGTCGGACCGCACGTTCCTGTTCCACCTAGGTGGCAAGTTGGAGGTCCGAAGCAAGGTCCTGCTCCGAAACCGCGACCAGTTGTCGATGGCCTACACCCCGGGTGTGGCACGGGTCAGCCTCGCGCTAGCCAGGCATCCCGAGGATGCCCGCAACCTCACCGTCAAGGGGAACTCGGTTGCGATCGTCACCGACGGTAGCGCAGTTCTCGGATTGGGGAACATAGGCCCGGTCGCCGCCCTTCCGGTGATGGAAGGCAAGGCAGTCCTTTTCAAGAGGTTCGCCGATGTCGACGCGTGGCCAATCTGCTTGGACTCCAACGACCCGGACGAGATAGTCAGGGCTGTCGAGTTGATAGCCCCGGGATTCGGGGGAATCAACCTCGAGGACATCGCCGCGCCGCGCTGCTTCGATATCGAGGAACGCCTTCGAAGGTCTCTCGACATTCCCGTATTCCATGACGACCAGCACGGGACGGCCATCGTCGTGCTGGCCGCCCTCACCAACGCACTTAGGGTAGTGGGCAAGCACATGCGGAACATCGTTGTGGCCATGAGCGGGGCCGGAGCAGCCGGGGTGGCGGTCGCCAGATTGCTCAAGGCGGCAGGAGTCGCCGATATCGTGGCCCTCGACCGGGGAGGCATCATCGGCCCTCACCGGGCATTCGCCGAGACCTCAAAGCAGTGGCTGCGGGAACACACCAACCGGGAAGCCAGGTCCGGCGATGTCCTCGCCGCGCTCGAAGGGGCTGACGTGTTCATCGGGCTGAGCGGCCCTGACCTGTTCGAGTCGGCCGAGATCCGCCGGATGGCCGTCGATCCGATCGTCTTCGGCCTAGCCAACCCCGACCCGGAATTCGACCCGCAAGCGGCTAGGGACTACGCACCGGTCGTCGCGACAGGCAGGTCCGACTTCCCCAACCAGATCAACAATGTCCTAGCCTTCCCGGGAGTCTTCCGCGGAACGCTCGACGCTCGCGCCAAGTCGATAACCGAGAGGATGAACGTAGCCGCTGCCAAAGCCATCGCTTCGGTGGTGAGACCAGAGCAACTTACCGCCAGCTACATAATCCCCTCTGTCTTCAACCCGGAAGTGGTGGATCAGGTCGCCAAGGCAGTCGAAGAGGCGGCCGACGGATAGGGGGCGGGTGCTCCTTCAGCCGGATCGACCCGAAGCTACCGACGGTACACAGATCCGGAAAGTGGAACCATCGCCGAGCCTGCTATCCACCTCGACCCTGCCTCCGTGCATCTCGGCAACGTGCTTGACGATTGCCAGACCGAGCCCTGTACCACCGGTGGCACGGGAGCGGGCCGTGTCCACACGATAGAACCGCTCGAAGATCCTGGGCAGGTCGGCAGTCGGGATACCGGCGCCGGTGTCTGTGACCGTGACGACCACCTCGCCGTTCCGGGAGACGACAGCCGCTTCGATCCGGCCACTATCGGGCGTGTGCCGTACGGCGTTCTCGAGCAGGTTGCGAAACGCTAGAGCGAGATCGGACCGGTTCCCGATGATGGGGGTGGGAATAGCATCAAACGTGATCGGTGGGAGTGATGAACTGAAACGCCGCACCACTTCCCCGAGGCCATCTGAGAGGTCGAAAGCCTCCATCTTGGGTGTGGTCGATTCCAGCCGTGAGAGGTCCAGCAGGTCGCTAACGATCCTGGACATCCGGATCGCGTTGTCGAGGACCCGGCCCGAGAATTCTAACGCGACATCCGGGTCATCCTCGATAGCCACCAGAACCGTCTCGGCCGCCGCCTGCATCGCCGCCAATGGTGTCTTCAATTCGTGAGACGCGGCTACAACAAAGTCCTGGCGCATCCGGTCGGTCTGGGACCGTTCGGTTATGTCGAACAGGTGGAGCAGAACGAACCCATCCCGGCCGGGCGGATAGCCACGGACCTCCATCACTCGCCTCGGAAAGCCCTGGGAGAACTGCCTGGACAGGGCGCGCCCCGCGCCTGCCTCCTCCATGACCTGGCGGACTGCGGTCGGCATCGGCGCCCCTCTCTGGGTCACGCGTTCACCGAGGAACTCGACTGCCGCTCGGTTGGCGTAAACGGGGTGACCCGACTCTAGAGCCAACACCCCAACCGGGAGAGACGCGAGCAAGGCGGCGTACAGTTGCTCGCTCCTCTGGACCCGGCCGAGTTCGATCTCAAGATTGTGGACGTAGCTCCCGGTTTCCATCCGTTCATGCTGCCTACGCCTACGAAGCCACAGGATCGACCAGATACATGCCGCCCCGCCGACTCCTCCGATCCAGCGTCCGGGGTAGGAGACCCCCATCCCCGCTCCCGTAGCGAGCAGGCCGCCCACGACGCCTAACGCGGGCAGAAGCCAGGTGTCGAACCACCTGCTGAAGGACTCCACTTCCGGTGCTCTCCTAATCCGCGGGCTTGTCATGCAGAGAGGACGGTACCTACATAGACACCTGGTCCGGGGTCATCGGCGCGACCAGGGCGCCCGAAGACCCCCTGCAAACGGTTCAGCCCCCTACCCCCTCTAGTCCTCCTCAGCAGACTCGCCGACAGCCTTCCCACCACGGCGTGGGATCAGGAGTCATCGGCGAACTTGTAGCCGAGTCCCCTTACCGTGACGATCCACTCCGGCGACCGAGGGGTCTCCTCGACCTTCTCCCGCAAGCGCCGGATGTGCACATCCAGAGTCTTCGGGTCTCCGAAGAAGGGAACTCCCCAGATCTCCTCAAGAAGCAACTGGCGCGGTACCAGCCTGCCCTTCCGAGCCAGCAGTGCCTCCAGGAGCTCGAATTCCTTAGGCCTGAAGTCGACCAACTCCCCGTCGACCCGAACTTCGTGACGGTCCACGTCGAGTTCTATCGGGCCACCTGAGAAAACGAGGGTATCCATGGAGCGTGGGACTCGGGAGGCGCGCCGAAGGATGCCGCGGATCCGCGAGATCAGCTCCCGCATCGAGAATGGCTTGGTCACGTAGTCATCCGCACCGAGCTCCAGACCGGCCACCACGTCAGCTTCGGCATCCTTGGCGGTTACCACCACGACCGGAACTTCCGAGACGGCCCGCACCTGCCGCAGCACGTCGAGACCTCCCATGCCCGGCAGCATAAGGTCCAGCACTACGAGATCCACGCGATTTCGCCGGTACGACTCGACAGCAATCCGACCATCCCCGACGACGGTCACCTCGTAGCCTTCCCTGCTCAGGTTGTAGCGGAGGGACTCGGCCAAGGTCTCCTCATCCTCCACGACCAGTATGGAGGCCATGCTCATTCGGTACGCCGGGCCAGGGTCCAACCCTCCGGGAACTCGCGGAACTCCCCGGTCAGCAGGAAGGCAACTTGCTCACCGATGTCAACGGCTCGGTCGCCGACCCGCTCGAGCGCCCGCGACACCAGCATCATGTGGATAGCCCACTCGAGAAGGGCTGGATCCGGACCGCAGGCAGCCACTTCCCTCCACATGTTCCGGTTGAGCCAGTCGGCCGGATCGTCCAACTCGGGCAGCCGGAGGGCTAGATTCAGGTCTCTCTTGACGAGGGCCTCCATAGCGGTCTGCAGCATGGGAACCACGACCGACCGCATCTCACGGATGTGGAGAAGAATGGTTTCGTTCCTCGGGAGTCCAGCGGTCAACTCGACGATACGGGCGATATTGGACGCCTGGTCACCCATCCGCTCCAGACTGTGCCCGGTCTGCAACACCAGCGACATGAGCCGCAGATCGGATGCAACCGGAGTCTGGCGGGCCATCACCTCGTGCCACCTTCGTTCCACGTCCACGTACAGTAGGTCGATCCTGCGGTCGTCAACCACCACCTGGTGCGCGAGAGCGGCATCCGCCGTCAGGAGGGAGTCCACCGCCCGGGTTATCTGGTCCTCGGCCATCTCGGCCATGTCAAGGAGTAGAACCTCGAGCCGGTTCAGATCGGCGTGGAACTGGCTCCGGAACTCGGTCATCCGAACCGGCCGGTTATGTAGTCCTCCGTTTCGACCTTGGCGGGCTTGGTGAACAGCGTCCCGGTGGTACCGGTCTCGACCACGTATCCGGCCCGATCGCTATCCATGTTCAGGAACACGGTGTAATCGGAAGCCCTGGCCGCCTGCTGCATGTTGTGGGTCACGATGATGATCGTGTAGTTGACCTTAAGTTCCTGGATCAACTCCTCGATGCGCAGGGTGGCCACGGGATCGAGAGCCGAGGTCGGCTCGTCCATGAGGATGATCTCCGGCTTGACGGCGATCGCCCGTGCTATGCAGAGGCGTTGCTGCTGCCCGCCCGAGAGTGAGTAACCGCTCTGATCGAGCTTGTCCTTCACCTCGTCCCAGAGGGCTGCCTGGCGCAGCGAGTGCTCCACGAGTTCATCCATCTCGCCCTTGAAGCCGTTGATCTTGGCACCCCAGGCGACATTCTGGTAGATGGTCTTGGGGAACGGGTTGGGCTTCTGGAAGACCATGCCCACGCGCCTCCGCAGTTCCACAGGATCAACCGACTCGTCATAGATGTTCTGGCCATGGAAACGTACCTCACCCTCGACACGAGCAGAGGGAACCAGGTCGTTCATCCGGTTGAGAGCTCGCAAAAGGGTGCTCTTACCGCACCCCGACGGCCCTATCAAGGCCGTGATCTGGCGATCGAGGAAGTTCAGGCTGACGTCCTTGACCGCCCGGAACTTCCCGTAGTACGAACTCATGTTCTCGGTCTCCATAACGACCGTTCCGGGCGCCACCGGCGTTCTTGGTTCGGCTTGGAGGGTCAAATCGGTCATCACCCTACCAGTCGAGCGGGGTCCGTCCAGCGTCATCAGGCCTTCCTAGAGTATCTGTTTCTGAGTAGCACCGCCGCAGTGTTAAGCGTCAGCAAGAGGATCAGCAAGACGATGATCGCAGCCGCGGCGATATTGCGGAACTCGTCCTGAGGCCGGCTGGTCCATTGGAATATCTGGATCGGGAGCACGGTGAACTTCGAGAACGGTCCCGCCGGATCGGTGGTGATGAATGTGGAAGCGCCGACCACCACCAGCGGCGCCGTCTCACCGAGCGCCCTAGCCACGGCGAGGATCGTGCCGGTCAGGATTCCCGGTAGCGCATTGGGAAGCACGTGCGCCCGCACCGTCTGCCACTTTGTGGAGCCCAGAGCCATTCCCGCCTGCCTCAACGAACCGGGAACCGCCCGTATTGCTTCCTGTGCGTTGATGATGATCAGCGGAAGGATGAGCAGCCCGAGGGTCAGGCCGGCCGAGACGATCGTACGCCCGTTTGCCGTCGCTCCCCCACCGCCGCCCAGGAAGGAGCCGCTGGTGAATACCTCCATCGTACGCACGAAGATCGCCAGACCGAGCATCCCGTAGATGATGGACGGGACTCCGGCCAGGTTGTTGATGTTGGTCTGGATGACGGAGTTGAGACGGTTCTCCCTTGCGTACTCCTCCAGGTATATGGCTGCTCCCAGCCCGATCGGGAAGGAGAAGACGAGGGTTATCACCACCACCCACAGGGAACCGAACAGGGCGGTGCGGATCCCGGCGGTCGCCGGATCCGGCGACTGGGGGCTCTTGACGAAGTCCCACGACATCCAGGAGCGGAAGACCAACTCCGCCTCGGGATGGTCCGCGGCCACTTTCGCCCGGATGTCGTCCCGGCTGAATGTGGAGTCGATGAACGACCACGTCCCGACGATGGTGGGCTCCACCACGCGTTCAACGACCAAGGCCTCGACATCCTCTCGACTCCGTGCCGGTAACCAGCACGCGGAGGGCGGTTCGTCCGACAAGCACAGGTCGTTGAGAACGTATTCGTCCTCGAACACCAGACGGTCGTCGAAGAAGCGTTGCTCGCGCTCGAACCTTCGTCCCAGGTTTGTGGAGATCTCCTGGCCCAGTAGAAGAACCAACTCCTGTTGGGTGAGCTCGTCGAGTCCGGTGTCGCTCGGGTATCCGAGACTGGAAACCAGACCCGACGTGGGCCGGGCGTTCTCCACGGCCACCAAGCCGAACGAGGAGTTGAGGATGGTGAGGATGAGCGTCACCAATGCCGCGACCGCGACCATCAGAGCGACCAGCAGTCCGAACTTTGCGATTACTCCCCGCCGCCGGCGCCGCCTGATCAGTGGGTCGACAGCAAAGAGGTCATTCCTTGACTTCGCTTGTGGGTCTCGGGAGCCGGCCATCACTCGTACACTTCCCGGAAGCGGGCCACGAATCGGCGGCTGAACACGTTGAGCGTGAGTGTGATGACGAACAGGGCCAACCCGATGGCGAAGATGGAGTTGTAGTCGATTGAGGCGTAGCTGAGGTCACCCCCGCTGATACGCACGATGTGTCCGGTCATGGTCTCCCCGGCCACGAACGGGTTGAGGATGTATCCGAACAGGCTGTCCTCACCGAAGTTGAAGTTCTTGGGACCGGCGCCGGCCGCGATCGCCACCACCATGGTCTCGCCGATCGCCCGAGAGATCGACACCACGAATGCAGCGGTGATCCCTGACAGAGCAGCCGGCAGCACCACCCGCAGCGAGGTCTCCAGCTTGGTGGCCCCCACCCCGTAGGAGGCCTCGCGGAGTGAGACCGGCACCGCATGCAGAGCATCCTCCGACATCGAACTCACCAGAGGAATGATGAGGATGCCGACGACGATTCCCGCCGAGGCGGTGTTGAATATCTCCACCACGCTCACTCCGAGGATCGAGCGGAGCAGCGGGGTCATGAAGGTGAGAGCGAAGTACCCGTAGACGACTGTCGGTATTCCGGCAAGAACCTCCAGCACAGGCTTTACCAGCGCACGAACCCTGGGTGTCGCGTACTCGCTCAGGTAAATCGCCGTCGCCAGACCAACCGGTAGCGCCACGATCATGGCCGTGACGGATGAGATCAGCGTCGCAAGGACCAGCGGCCAGATGCCGAAGTCGAGAATCGCGGGCTGCCATTGGGTCGATGAGAGGAACTCGGCTACCGACGCCTCCTCCGTCCGGAAGAAAAGCAGCGCCTCCTTGCCCAACTCGAAAACGATCCCCACGGTGGTGAGAATCGAGAGGGCTGCCGCCACGAAGAGCAAGCCGCGGATCACCGCCTCGCCCGGCCGCCGCCTCTTGCGAAGTGTGACAGCCGCCAAGCCGTGATCACTGGTTGCATCAGTTACGATTTTTCCTTCTCCTCTCGGATGACATCGGGTGGCGGACCACCGAGCAGGGGATCACTTGGTGAGCCCTCTTGTGGGATCACCGGTGCCTTCACCGTCAGCCGGTGGGATCTCCCTCATCCGCCAATCCGGCGGAAGCAGCTCACCTGCGTCGTGAGCTGCTTCCTTGCTGGGATAGACGTTCACCTCTGCTTGCTTTCCGTCAATCTCCGCGTCTTACAGGGCGGCGTGGAGTTCGTCGGCGGCTGACTGGAGAACAGCGTCAGGGGCGGGGAAGTAGCCCACCTCGCTGATCTCCTCGTTCACGAACTGCAACACGAAGCTGAGGAAAGCACCCACCTGGGGCTTCTCAGCAATGATCGAAGCCGTCGAGTACATGAACAACGGACGAGCCAACGGATACGTGTTCGCATTCACCGACTCGGTCGTCGGCTCCACACCCTCGATGTCCAACACGCTCAACCGGTCACTGTTCTCCGAGAAATACGCGTACCCGAAGAATCCGACCGCGCAGGTCGTCGACGCGTTCGAAGGATCACACCCGTCACCGGAAATCCCCTGCACCAACACGTTGTCGTCCTCCGACAACTGGGTATTGCCAGCCGCCAGGATCGGACCCTCGTCCTCGTCGAACACCTCTTCCACGAAATAGTCGAACGTGCCCGAGTCCGTCCCCGGAATGAACCGCTGGATCGGGTTAGCCGGGAAACCCGCCCGAACATCCTGCCAAGTCGTCGCCGTCGAGAACAACACAGCCAACTCCGCGATCGTCAGATCCGCAACAAACGTATTCCCAGGCGAAACCGTCACCGCCAGAGCATCGGTACCAACCCGGAACTCGATCGGATCCCGACCGATCGCCTGACACGACTCGACCTCCGCGTCCTTGATAGGCCGAGAAGCATTCGACACATCCGACTCACCGGCCACGCAGAACCGCTCGAAGCCGGCACCGGAACCGATCGAATCGATCGTGATCAAACCCGAATAGCCCTCATCCTCGAACCGGGCAGCCATCGCCTCCGCCAACGGGAACACCGTCGACGAACCAGCAACCGCAATATCACCCGACACCGACAACGGATCAACCGCATCCAAGCCGAACGCGCCCGCACCCGACGCACTCATCGACCCCCCGGCCACGTCGGTGGTGGCCGTTCCGTCGCCGGCTTCTTCCATCATGTCTGTGTCTTCGGTAGCAGCCGGCTCAGCCGTATCTGCTGCCTGGGTAGCGGCGGTAGTGGCGATTGTGGTGACTTGGCCACGATCATCGTCTCCCCCGCAAGCAGCGGCAACCAGCGCCATCGCAAGCAGGAGGGCGAACACGCGCCAACTTCTGCAGTGAGTCATGGATACTCTCCTCATCCTAAGGCTGCCGGGAACGGTATCCGTTAGGTGTTAATCAGCACTGCTAGGTTGTTGAACGGCAGGGGAACATTGCGGTACCGAATCGGGCAGCCGGTATCAGTCGGCGGATTTTCTCGTCGAGTGGCCGACTACGTGGCGAGCGCGCCGACTCCTACGATCTCGGTCAACCGAGATCGGGTAGGTCTACGACGTGGGTGAGGACGGCATGAGCGGACCCTTGCGCCCGGACCGTGTAGGGCGCTACCAGCCGGACCTGCTCGAACAGGCATATCTGTTCGGCCTCGGCCTCGCAGTAGACCACCGAGATATCACCGGTCAGCACACCCTGCCCCTCGGTCAGATGCACGCCGAAAGTACGAGGGAAACTCGGGTCGAGCACCGAACCCGACGCGTCCGGCGCCACCGTCATACCCTCGCCCGCCACTGTCCACACGAACCTGCTGGGAGCATCTGGATTGACCTTGTACCCGGCGGGGAGGACCACCTCCAGGCTGATCGCCCCCTGGCCCTCACCGAACAACAGCCCTTCGTGCTCGACCACGGTCCCCGCGTAAGCATCGCTGCCAGGAGCCGGCATGAAAGCCTCGATACCGGCCGGCACCAGGGTCGAGACCTCACCGGTGTCCAGATCCACGATCCTTATCGAATGGTTGTTCGTGTCGGCCACGTACAGCGTCGTCCCGAGCACGTCGATCCCGCCCGGTTCGTAGAACAGTGGCATGTCCCCATCCCGCCATCCGGGTGTGTCACCCCACCGGGTGAAGACCTCCCGGCTCCCTACGTCGACCGCCTTTATCTTCGAGTTGTATGTGTCGGCGACGAAGAGTGTGTCACCGACCGCCACCACCCCCAATGGATGCTGCAAACGGGCTTCGGTTCCCACCCCGTCGAGATCACCGAACGAAAACAGATCCGCGTCGCTTCCGGCGATCACCCCGACAGCACGTTCAGGCAAGCCCGTCTCCACCCAGCGGATGGCGCTGCTCTCGGAGTCGGCGAAGTACAGGCGGCCATCTTCCGCCAGCGCCAGACCGCTCGGCTGAGCCAGGGTCGCTTCCGCCCCCGGACCGTTGACAGTCCCCTCGCCACCGCTGCCCGCATAAGGCCCAACTCGCCCGGTACGTGGATCGAAGGCCCAGATCTGATGGGTTCCGGCCATCGCGATGTAGAGAAGGTCCATGTGGGGGTCGAGTTCCAGATCCCAGGGCGAGGCCAGCGGAGTGGTCAGTCCATCTCCCGCTCGCGGCGGCCACGCCCGCTCACCGGTACCCGCCACGGTGATCACCTCGCCGCTCGTCAGATCCACCGCGCGCAGAGCGTGGTTACCCGCGTCCGCCACGTATAGCAGGCGGCCATCCGCCGATAGGGCGGTCCCCTGCGGATCACGGAAAGTGGCCTCACCTGATGATCCGTCGGAGAATCCCTCCTGGCCTGACCCGTAGACGGCTTCTACCCGACCCTCGAGATCGGTCTGGACTATCCGGTGATGGTTGGTATCGGAGATGTACAACCTTCCCGCGGGGTCCGCTGTCACCTTGCCGGGGAACGAGAACACGGTCTCGGGAAGACCTTGCCGCTCCAGACGCAAGCCCAGCGGCGTCCGGTCGATGGAGTCCGCAAACTCCTCCACCAGGGCTTCCACCACCGGCCTCACCACCTCGTAAACACCCTCGCCGCTGTGATACCCCACCACCCCACCGGCTGGGTCGATCACGTAGGTGGTCGGCCACGCGCGGACCTGGAATGACCGCCAGACCGCGAAGTCCGCGTCGTTGACCACCGGATGGCGCACGTCGTAGCGCAACACCACCCGGCGGATGTTCTCGGTGGCCGACTCCTGGTCGAACTTGGCAGAGTGAACACCTATGACAACCAGTTCGCCGGCAAACTCGTCCTCCAACCGTTCCAGGTCGGGTATGACATGGATGCAGTTGATACAGCCGTATGTCCAGAAGTCCAGAACAACGATCTTGCCTCTGAGCGCCTCCAGCGTTAGCGGGTAGGAGGTGTTGAGCCAGTCAAGCCCGGGAGGGAATTCCGGGGCCGGGCTGCGCCAACTGACAGGAACCGGATCTGCCTGATCCGGTTCGGAGCGCTCGTCGGTACGTTCTTCGGCGGGCCCGTCCACCGTGGGGGAGATCGGCTCGGTTGCCGGAATGACGGGAGCGGAGGTGGCGGCGGCTTCCGAAGGGGCGGTCACCGACTCTGCGGTTCCCGTCGGCTCAGGATCCTCGGAACCGCACGCGGACCCCATGAGCGCCACAACCACGAGGAGTGCAGCCACGCGGCCGGGCAATCTGGTCCGTCCACGCGAACCGGCGCTTGTAATCATGCGAGATACGGACACTGTCCGGGACCGGGGGTACGGTCTCCTCCAGGCCCGGCCGTCAGCCCTTCTTGGACGCTGCGTAGTAGGGATTCTCGCCGCTCTGATGGTCCGTGACGTCGACAATCTCCACGATCTCGGGAATAGCCTCTCTCAGGATGCGCTCGATTCCCTGCCGAAGGGTCATGGCAGCCATCCCGCAGCCCTGGCAACCCCCTCCCAACTGGAGGTACACCACCCCGTTCTCCTCGCTCACGAGGCTTGCTTGCCCGCCGTGGGCAGCGATCGCCGGATTGACCTGGTGATCCAGCACCTGGGCAACCTGTTCGGCAAGCGGGCCGGTCAGATTACCGGTGGGCGCATCAGGGATTTGGGGGGAAGGATTGTTCGGGTTGTCGATTGCCAATCCTGGAGTCATCGGATCCGAGGACATGGCCAGCCTGGCACCGGTCATATTGGTAGTGTCGGCGGGCGGGATGATGACTGTGAGGTCGCCGTGACGTTCCACATGATCGGTGGCGCCGATCTCGTCGAGTGGCACGAAGGACAGCGAGTAACCGAATTGCGTTCCCTGCAACCCGGTGATCTCGATCAGAAGACCGTATCCGTCCTCACCCGGCTCCTGGTCTCGGATCTCGACTATCCGCTCCAGCGCCTCCGCGCTGAAACTCATCAGGCTCCCGTTGCTCATGACCCATGATCCTAGGAGAGTGCTGAGCAATCCGCCAGCGGCCTGCCAACCGTCGGCATTATTCCTGGGTCGGCGGGCGGCAGGCCCGAGCAATCGTCATTGTTCATCACCCTCCTAGCCGTGCGAAACTGCGGACAGTAACCGTCCGGCAATGATTGGCGCATGGAGAACCCACCCGTAGTGAATCTGATCGTCCCGTCGGAGGCCTATCGCACAGGCGATTGGATGCAGGCGGCAGGCCGACTCGGAGTCGAGATCGCGGTGGCTACCGAGGCCCACCATTCGCTGGCCGAAGACATGGGCGCCACCATGATTCCGGTCGACTTCGAGGATCCCGAAGGCTCGGCCCTACGCATAGCCGCCTCGAACCTGCCGATCCGGGCGATCATTCCCATCGACGACCGGGGGGTGCCGATGGCCGCCCGGGCGGCCGCGCTGAGGGGCCTGGCCCATAACAGCGTGGACGCGGCCGACACAACGCGGGACAAGGGCAGGATGAGGAAACGCCTGCATGGAGTCATCGACCAACCCCCTTTCGTCCTTCTCGAGCCACACCAGACGGCCGGCGAAGCTCTGTCCGTGGGCCTGCCGCTGGTGGTCAAACCGGTGGGCCTGTCAGGCTCGGTGGGAGTGATCCGGGTCGACGAACGCCGCCGGATCGACGAGACAGTCGGAAGGGTGAGGGACATCGCAGCGGATCGGGGGGCGTCCCCCGAGGATCCGCTGCTGGTGGAGCGGTACGTTCCCGGCGCCGAAGTGGCCGTGGAAGGCATGGTCACCGACGCCCACTGGGAGACCCTCGCGGTTTTCGACAAGCCCGATCCCCTGGAGGGCCCCTACTTCCCCGAAACCCACTACGTGACCCCATCCCGGCTACCGCATGAAGTCCTCGAGAGAATCGACCTGACATGTGCCAGAGCGGTGCGCTCTCTGGGGATAGTCAGGGGCCCGGCCCACGCCGAGCTACGAGTGAGCACCGACCGGGTGGTGCTGCTGGAGATCGCCTCACGTCCCATCGGTGGCCTCTGTGGCCGGTCCCTGAAATTCGGCCTGACCGACACCCCGCTCGAGGAGCTTCTCATCCGCAATGCGCTGGGGATTAGGGTTCGCGGAACGCGCCTGTCCCCCGGCGCCTCGGGTGTGTCGATGATCCCGGTCCCCACCCCGGGAGTATTCGCGGGTATCGAAGGCATCGAAGTAGCGCTCGAGGTCGATCACGTAACCGGCGTAGAGGTGAACCGTCTCGCCGGACGGCTTGTAGCACCCTTGCCGGACGAGTCGACCTACCTCGGATTCGTGTTTGCCCGAGCTCCAACCCCGGGTGAGGTCGAGAGGGCGCTACGCACCGCTTCCGAGGTACTGCAAGTGATGATCGACTGAACCGCTCTCCTCCTCCGACGTCAGGGGGTCCGGAGTCGACCCAGCCCGAGAGCTCGACCTGTGGATGTCGCCTTGGGCTGATCCGCAGGCGAAGCCTCAGCGGCCCACTACTTCGACTGCGACATGGCTACGTAGCAGGGAGGGCAACGGCGCCGCCGCCAGTCTGGCGTCGAGAGTGACGAGCGGCGCATCCAGAATCGAAGCGAGGGCGACGAAGGCTGCATCGTACGCGGTCAGTTTGTTGCGGAGTTGCCAGATGAGCGGCAGGAGAAGCTCATGGGTGTGCCGTTCCACGTCGAGTTGGCCAAGCGTCCTTACAGTTCGCTCCCCTACCATCGGAGGTATCTCTCCCCGCGCCGTGTAGCGTCGCACGACCTGAGCAACCTCGACGTCGAGCAAGGCAGGAGCATGCAGTGAAGCTGCCCTCAGGATCCGGTTGGCGACAAGCTCAGCGTGTGGAAGTCCGAGCAGCCACTCGACCACAACCGACGAGTCGAGGACGATCACCTCGAGTCGCGCTCGGCGCGGACCGCCTCAACGGCTGGTTCCCTCAGAACGCGTCGCTCGAAAGATGCCACTCGCTCGACCAACTCCCGCCTGGTCGGCTTCTCCATCGAACGGCGCAGCTCGCTCAAGGCGTAGTCGGACAGCGATTGTCCCTCAAGCGCGGCTCTGGCCTTTATCCGCCTGTGTAACCCGTCGGGAACATTACGGATCTGTATCGTGCGCATGCGCCAAGCATAAGTGCAGCACTTTGCATGTCAATGGGTACCGCTGACGACTGCGGTAGCCAAACCATCGGGCAGGCGATGTGATCCCGGATTGAGGTCCCGCAGGACCCGCTTATGGCAGGTGGGTGGATTACAGTCGGATCATGATTCTCCGCCGGGCGGGCATTTCACCTTCTGGACCCGTCTGCATCGCGCTGCTCGTGGCCGGCGTTCTCTCAGCCAGTTCGTGCTCGACATCCGACGAGGTGGTCTTCGAGGGAGCCCCCCCGCCGTCGAGCACCACTCCAGCCGCCAGCAACACCACCGCCTCGCCGGCCTCCACGCGCGAGGCCGGCGCAGCAACGACAGTCACCGCACCCATCACGACGCGGGCCGCCACCGCAACCACCGAGTCCGCCGAAACGGGTCCCCCGACCGCCCCGACTCTGGCCCTGTCGGAACGGCGCATCGAGGTCCTACCCGGGCAGATTGTCGTCAACGACCTTCGCACGAGGTCGGTCACGATCCTCGGTCCGGGGGTCGGACAGGTGGAACCATTCGCGAGCCCCGGCGACGACCTCCAGCAACCGACGTGGTCCCCTGACGGCACCCTTGTGGCGTGGTCTCGCGCCGGCAGCGAGGGATTCGCGGTGGTCGTAACTTCCAGCCGCGGAGGCCAAGCCGCCCAGTACACGACGGCGTTCGCCGTCTTCTACATGCAGTGGAGGCCGGACGGCAGAGCCATAGCACTGCTCGGGTCACCCGAGCCTGGCGAGGTGGGCCTGGCCATTCTCGATCTCGACAGCGGGACGGTGACCCCGCTCAATTCGTCGTCGTCCTACTACTTGCACTGGGCGCCCGGGGGGGAGGAGCTCATCACCCACATCGGCGGTACCCGCATCGAGCAACTCGACCCATCGACCGGCAACACCTCCCTGTTCGAGGCCCTCGACCCCGTCAACTCGGTTTTCCAGGCCGCTGCGTGGACACCCGACGGCACGTCCATCCTGTATGTGAGGCCGGCAGACCCGGACTCTGCGAGAGCAGGGGACGAGTTGGTCAGGCGCGATATCTCCTCCGGGGAGATCGAGGTCCTCGCCGAGGGAGCAGGTTTCTTCAACTTCGCGGTGTCGCCCGACGGTCGTGCGGTCGCCTTGTCGATCCGCACCCTGGAGGGCGTGACATCGATGGAGATCGTGGACTTCGCATCCGGCCGGAGCGAGGAGATCGACGCACCGCTCACCTTGGCCTGGCAATGGAGTCCGGACAGCCGCAAGATACTGTTGCTGGGCGTGGGCAACCAAGCCATGTCGGTAGGCGTCTACGAGTCGGGAACGATAACCCGCTACCAGGAAATAATCCCGACCAGCACCTTCCTGCAGAACTACCTCTTCTTCTGGAGCCAGTACGACCTGAGCCATAGCCTCTGGGCACCGGACAGTTCTGCCTTCGTGTTCCCGGCGTTCGATGGCGTCGCCGACGCGGTCTTCCTCCAGTACCTGGACGAGGAGCTACCCATACTGCTCGGTCCCGGTTCGATGGCGGTGTTCTCGCCGGCAGTCGCCAACCCCTGAGGGCCCACATGGCAGCCCGATCAACTACCGGCCCGGATGCTGAACGAAAGGCCGTCTCGGACGTGCATGAGACCGGTCCGCCGTGCGCCGGTCAGGCCGTCAGCCATGGGAACTCCGGGACGAGAAAGCGTATCGACGAGCCTGCAAGGGTGTAGCAGTGTGACCGTGGCCCATGTCTTCACGGGTGGTGAACCGATTTCCGCACGAAGGATCCGCGGGCTCGGAAACGCCGATCTGGTGATAGCCGCTGATTCGGGCATCGAGAACGCCATATCAGCCGGATTGACCGTCGACATTCTGGTCGGTGACCTCGACTCGATCACACCACAGACCCTCGATGACGCGCTCGACGCGGGAATCAGGATCGAAGCGCACCAGCCGGACAAGGACGCCACCGATCTGGAGTTGGCCCTCGCAACGGCTCTCCGCATGGGAGCGGACGAGATAGTGGTCGTCGGGGGTGGAGGCAGGCGACTCGATCACCTTCTCGGCAATATCGCCGCTCTCACGCACCGGGCACTTCGCAAGATCCCGGTGCGTTGGGAACTGGAGCGGGAGACCGCCTACGTGGTCCACGACCACCGGTTCGTCGCGGTCGGGGTCGGTTCTACCTTCAGCCTGATCCCAATCGCCGGGGATGCAGACGGCGTCACGTTGACAGGATCGAAGTGGGAACTTGAAAGTGCCAGGATTGAAGCCGGATCCACTCTCGGCATCAGCAACGTCGCCCTCGGCGAGGAAATCCGGATCGAAGTCCGCAGCGGGACGGTCCTGGTGGTATGCGTACTAGGAGGGTACTGAGCAATCCACCAGCGGCCTGCCAACCGCCGGCATTATTCTCGGGCTGGCGGGCGGCAGGCCCGAGCAATCGTCATTGTTCAGCACCCTCCTGGACGGGTCGGCCCGCGGTCAGGAGCGGTACACCTCCGGGTTGGCGCAGTAGGGCATCCGTTCCCCACCCAGAGCCGCGAGGAGGTTCTCCGCGGCGCGTTCCGCCATGAGAGTGCGGGTCCGCACGGTGGCGCTACCGATGTGGGGAACTATGAAACAGTTCGGCAGGGAGACGAGCGGGTGTTCCGGAGGCATCGGCTCCGGGTCCGTTACATCGAGGCCGGCCGCGGCGATCCTCCGCTCGGCGAGGGCCTGCACCAGCGCGTCGGTGTCCAAAACCTGGCCACGAGACGCGTTGACCAGAGTGGCGGTGGGTTTCATCCTGGCCAGCGCGTCGCCGTCGATCAGCCGGTGGGTGCCGGAGTTGAGGCTGGTGAGGACTATCACATGGTCGGACTCGGCGAGCAGGGCCTCGAATGAGCGGAACTCCACCCCAAGCTCCCTCTCCGCGGCAGGGTCACGGGTCCGCTTGGTGTAGAGCATCCTCATCCTGAACCCGGACGCGCGCCGGGCCACCGCCCTCCCAATCCGGCCAAGGCCTACGATGCCGAGGGTGGAATCGTGCAGATCCCAACCGACGAGGCCCAGCGGATCCCACTCCCCCCAACGGCCCTCCACCACATCTTCCATTCCCTCCCGGAAGCGCCGGGCAGCAGCTATCAACAACCCGAACACCGTGTCGGCAGTGGTCTCGGTGAGGACATCGGGGGTATGGCCGACCGGTATCCTCCTGGCCGTGCAGGCCTCGAGATCGACGTTATCCACCCCCACCGCCATCTGGCTGACCGCGGTCAAGCGTGGTGCAGCGTCCAGCAGTTCCGAGTCGATTCCGTCGGTGAGCATGCAATAGAGGCCATCCGCCTCGCATACCTGCGCGAGTAACTCGGACCTCGGCATCGCCCGGTTCCCGGGCCACATCCACGCCTCGGTCTCCGAGCCCAGGGCCTCGACTACCGAGCCGGGGGGTCTCCTGGTTATCAAGACCCTAGGCAGGGTCACACTTTCTCCCGAGTGGCGAGAGACCAATCTACTCGAGCAGCTTCGCCCGGACTCCGCTCTCAAGAGGGAGGCGGGTCAAAGAAGACGATTTCCAGGTGCAGGCGAGGCCCTGCCCGTCTACCTGTCACCCATGGCTGACACTCTTGGAAGACCGGAGGCCGACACAGACAACCTGGCAGGCCTGAACCTTGATCAATCGGCGTACAGCCTTTCGATCTGCACGGAGTAGCGCTCCAGCACCACCCGGCGCTTCATTTTGAGCGAAGGGGTCAACTCGCCGGTCTCGGGCGACCAAGCATCGGGAACTATCGCCCACTTCCGGGCCTGCTCCACCCTGGCCACCTCACCGTTGGCCGATTCCACGATCCGCTGGATCTCCTCAGCCACCGGCGCGCTCTGGCTGAAGGACTCGAAGGTCTCGTACTCGATCCCTTGAGTCTCCGCCCAGCCGGGCGCCATGTCAGGATCGAGAGCGACCAACAGAGTGAGATACCTGCGGCCATCGCCAACGACGCAGGCCTGCGAGATCAGGGCGTGCTTGTTGACCAGGTTCTCCAGCTTGGCGGGCGCCACGTTCTTCCCGCCCGCGGTGATGATGATCTCCTTCTTGCGCCCGATGATCGTGAGGAACCCATCATCGTCGAGACGACCCAGATCACCGGTGCGAAGCCACCCATCGTCACCGAATGCATCAGCGGTTCCGACTTGGTCCTTGTAATACCCACCGGTGACCAGGCCGCCCCGGATGAGGATCTCGTCGTCATCCGCCGTGGCAATCTCCACACCCGGCATCGCGCAACCAACCGTGCCGATCCGATCAAGACCCGACCGGTTGGTGGTTCCGGGACCGGACGATTCGGTCATGCCATAGAGCTCGTAGACCGGCACGCCGATACCCCGGAAGAACATCAACAGGTCGGCCGAGATCGGGGCGGCCGCCGAGATGGCCAGCTTCAGTTCGTCGACCCCCAAACCGTCGCGGATCTTCGAAAAGACCAGGCGATCGAAGAGGGTGAGCTTGATCCTGTCCATGAACCCCGGACGTCCTCCGGCCTGCTCGATCCTCTGCGCAGTCGTCGCCAACTCCACGGCGGCAAGGGCAAGGGCCCGCTTCCGCGGATTCGGGGTTTCCTTCAAACGAGCCATCACCCCCGCGTGGAACTTCTCCCAAACCCGGGGTACGGCGAAGAACACCTCCGGCTTGGTCTGGCCAACCGCCGCCGCTACCTGCGTGAGGTCGGGGACGTAGCGCACCGACCCTGCGTACCACAGACTCGCGTAGTGGCTAGCCATACGCTCACCGATATGGGCAAGCGGTAGGTACGAGATGAGCCGCACATGTTCGGGTATGTCGACGAAGGAACGGGCGATGCACTCGAGGGTCCAGACGACGTTGCGTTGGCTGATCATCACCGCTTTGGGGGTTCCCGTCGTACCCGACGTGTATATCAGGGTGGCCAGATCGTCCTTTGACACTCCGGTCGCCGAGCGGGCGACGCGGCTGGGATCATCCTCCAGCGCGGACTTCCCCCGCTCCACCAACTCGTCCCAGGAAATCACGCCGTCCTCGCCGTGGTCCTCGGGCAACTCCATGACGATGATCTGCCGCAGCGCGGGAAGATCCGCTCGGATCTGCCTCCAGCGATCCAGGTACTCCTCGTTCTCGAGTATGGCTACTTTGGCCTCGCAGTGGTCGGCGATGTACCTGACTTGCTGGGAAGCCAGAGTGTTGTACATCGACACAGGCACCGCGCCGGCGAAGACCGCGCCGAGGTCTCCCATCACGTGTTCGGGGCGGTTGCCGGCCATGAGAGCCACGAAGTCGCCTTTTTCGATCCCCAACGACTCCAGCCCGGCTGCTACCTCTTTGACCTTTTGCCGGTACGCCGCCCAACTCAGGGTCCGGAGACCGTTCCCATCCGACCACCGGATCGCAGGCAGGCTCCCGAAGCGCTCCGCATTCCGCTCGAGCAAGTCGACCAGTGTCATTTCACCGATCGTCCCCTCTATCTCAAGCCGTTCCCGCTCTATATCCCGCAACATTTGCACGCTCCTAAATGACAAGTCCGGAACTGTCGTCAACGCACCCGAGTCTACCCCGGCGGACCCACGCGAGTGACCCAGATCGCAAGCCCGAATCTGCCACGTTACACAACCAGGCGCGGAACCTCCGCATGATCAGCCGGCATACATCTCGTCTATGAGGTCGGCATAGCGATCCAAGACCACATGCCTCCTCACCCTCGAAGTGTGCGATAGCTCTCCTGTGGCAGGTGACCATGCTTCTGGAACAACTCGCCAGTCCTGGATCCTTTCCAGGCTACCAACCCGGTTGTTGGCGGATTCGACTACACCAGCTACCTCATCCAAGACCTGCTGTGTCCGGCTGAGATCCGCCAGATCATCTGAATCTATACCCCGCCTCGTCGCCCATCCGGGTGCCAGGTCGGGATCGAGGGAGATCAACATCGTAAGGTATTCCCGTCCTGCGCCGACGAGACAGCCGCTCCCTACGGGCGTGCGCCAGTTGATCATTGTCTCCAGATTGAGAGGTGCCACGTATAGACCCCGGGAGGTTCTGATCTGGTCTTCTTTGCGACCGAGATAGGTCAGGAATCCGTCGGCGTCGATCCGGCCCAGATCTCCCGTACGGAGCCATCCGTCTGCATCGAAGGCCTGCCGGGTGGCCTCCGGGTCGCGGTAGTAGCCGTTGGTCACCAACCCGCCTCGCATCAGGATCTCGCCGCGGTCGTCGGTGGTGATCTCCATTCCCGGCATCGGATGGCCCACCGTACCGAAGCGGTTGGACTCGGGGAGGTTGGTGCATCCGGTGCCACACGCCTCGGTGAGGCCATACAACTCGAACAACGGAACACCGATCGCGGCAAAGAAGTGGAGCAAGTCGGAGGAAATGGGAGCTCCGGCCGAGATGCCAACTTCGACCTCTTCCAATCCCAGACCCTCGCGAATCTTGGAGAAGAGAACCCGGTCGTACAGGCGAAGCTTGGCAGCCTCGACCATGCCGGGCCGCTCCCCGGCCTGTTCTTTCCTCCGGACCCTCACGGCCAGTTCCATGGCTTCGAACGCCGTGGCGCGCTTCCGTGCGTTGGGCTCTTCCTCCAAGCCGGCCATAAGGTAGGCGTGGAAGGTTTCCCATACACGGGCAGGAGCGAAGAAAGCGGTGGGTCGGGTGGAGCGTATTCCTTCGACCACCTCATCGGGGCGCGGAATACATCGGATGGACCCTGCTACACACAGCGAGTAGTAGTGGACGGCCATTCGCTCGCCGATATGAGCAAGGGTCAGGTAAGAGATGAGCCTCAGGTGCGGCTTCACATGTGGGAAGGCCAACCGCGAGCATTCGATGAGCCATATCGCCTGACGATGACTGGTCATCACTCCTTTCGGCATGCCCGTCGTCCCCGGCGTGTAGGAGACGGTTAGCAAGTCTTCTTGTGTCACCTCGGCTGAGGACCGATCTACAAGTCCAGGGTCTTCCTCCAGCGCGCCGATGCCCTCCGCCACTAGCCGGCCCCAGGAGATCACCCCATCCCGGGCGCGTTCCGGCGGCAGGTCCAGAACCACCAGCAACTGGAGATGCGCTAGGTCTCCGATGACCTGCTCCCAACGATCCAAGTGCTTCTCGTGCTCCATCACGAGAACCTCGGCCTCGCAATGAGCTGCGATGTACCGCATCTCAGCCACCGTCAGAGTCTCGTAGAAGGACACGGGAAACGCGCCTGCGTAGACGGCCGCTAGATCGGCGACGAAATGCTCGGCGCGGATTCCCATCATGAAGCCTACGAATGCACCTCCCTCTATACCCAGAGCCAGAAAGCCGGCGGCCACTTCTGTCACC
Source organism: bacterium (assembly GCA_026710435.1). Lineage (GTDB taxonomy): Bacteria > Actinomycetota > Acidimicrobiia > Spongiisociales > Spongiisociaceae > JAPPFW01. Next base: position 52,187 of record JAPOQZ010000020.1, read on the forward strand.
CTCTCCCTGTAGGCGGCCCAAGTGATCGTCTGGAGGCCGTCGCGTGTCATCCACTCGAGGGCCGGGAGATGTCCGTGGTGCAGAGCGTTGCGATCCAAGAGGTCAACGATGGTCAGGTCCCCAACCGCTTCGTCTATCTCACGACGCTCGCGCTCGATTCCCCGCTTGTATCTGGGCCTGAACAGTGTGGCCACGTAGTCTCCAGGATCTGCGATGTTCCCGTCTCCGCAGGTTAACCGACAGGCCAGACCCGACCTTGACGACCGGCCCGCGCCCCTCCCGGGCGATAAGCCCCGATTCTTCATGCGGTGGTTTGTGCCGGGCGTACGGGGTGTGGCAGATGTGCTTCTGACCCTGGTATAGCGGCCGTCACCAGCGTGCCGGATTGCTGCCCTGCCCGCGACACCGGTATCATTAGGTGTCTGGTCGTCGACGACGGCCCTACCGGATTCTTCTCCCGACGCGAGGCAGTATGGAACAGGTTTCCTTCACCCGGATGGAAGACGGGACCAAAGAGGACTACCTACTCTTGGCACGGCTGGAACAGAAGTTGCACACCGACTATACCGACCGGTTGCTTGACTGGGTACGGTGGAACGAGGGCGATACGGGCTACCGCGTCAGCCGGTTCGAGCATGTCCTCCAATCCGCCACGCGTGCCTACCGGGATGGCATGGACGAGGAGTTCATCGTGTGCTGCCTGCTTCACGACATCGGCGATCTGATCGCTCCCTACAACCACAGCCAGGTGGCGGCGGACATCCTTCGACCCTACGTCTCCGAGAAGAACTACTGGATCATCCGCCACCACGGACTCTTCCAGGGCTACTACTACTTCCACCACTACGGCGGAGACCGCGACGCCCGCGACATCTACAAGGACCACCCTTGGTATGACGCGACCGTCGAGTTCTGTGAAAGGTACGATCAGAACTGCTTCGATCCCGACTACGAGTTCCTGCCGTTGGCGTTCTTCGAGCCGATGGTGCGGAGGGTCATCAACACCCGCCAACACGACACCCCGTAGGAGGGTGCTGAGATCCTCGTTCTCAGGGACTCTCCTGCTAGCCCCGATTCTTCGGGCGCGGTTCTTCGAGACGAATGGCTAGCCGGTGGCGGGCTCCTGACCTGCGTCCTAGGAGGCATCGAGATGGTGAGCGGACAGTCCGGTCATCGCAAGCATCCGGCGCCCCGTCAGCGGAGTCTCCTGGACACCCGAACAGCTGCTTCGATGACCGCCGCCGCGATCCCGTCGGGATCAGCATCGCCGGGGAAGCGGTACGAAGGCCCGTGAACGTGGATCACGCCCAGAACGCGCGAGTGGCGGTCGTAGATAGGGGCGGCAACCGAACTGATCCCTTCGGCGAATTCTTCTATTCCCCAGGCGTGCCCTTGGTCCCGGATCCGCTTCAGGCGCCGTAGCATGAGTTGCGGATCCGTGACGGTCTTGGGTGTGTATGGGGTCAGACCGTTGTCGATGTAACTTTGCACCTGTTCGGCAGGCCAGTGGGACAGGATCACAAGTCCTGAGGGAACCACATGCAGGGGGATGAGAGTTCCCGTCCAGTCACGGACCGCAATATTGTTCTCCGCATCCTCCTGGGCAACGTAGTGGACCCGGTTGCCGTCGGGGACCGACAGCCCGGCGTCCTCCCCGAGTTCCCTGGCCAGCATTCTCAAGTGTGGGAACGACCGGTAGATGAGATCGGCCACCCTGCTTTGCCCGGCGGCCAGGCCATATACCTTCGGACCAATCCGGTAGGTGGGCTCCTCCGGAACCCGCTCCAACGCCTTCAACTCGACCAGTGTGTTGACGATCCGGGCGACGGTGCTCTTGGGCATACCCACCCGAGACGCGAGTTCGGTGATGCCCAAGTCGGTACTGGAGACGGCATCAAGCACGAGGAACGCCCGCTCGATGGATTGCACCCGTGCCATGGAGCAGCTCCCGTACTCAACTGGATCGGAACCGTACCACATCGTGGAACAGGACCGGATCACAGCACGGGATCGGCTGCCAGTGCCGGTACCGTATCGACGTATGCTTTCTCGGCGGCTCAGCGGGCGGCCGATCCAGTTGGTAACGTGTCGACCCGAAAGGAGATGCGAAGTGTCCACACCCCATATACACGCGCCTGAAGGTGCGTTCGCAGAGTCCATCCTCCTGCCCGGCGATCCGCTCCGCGCCCGCTTCATCGCCGAGACTTTCCTGGAGGATCCCGTACAGGTCAACTCCGTTCGCAACATGTTCGGCTACACCGGAACATACCGCGGTACCCCGGTGTCAACAATGGGTACCGGGATGGGTGTACCCTCAGCGGCGATCTACGTAACTGAACTGATCCGCTCCTACGGAGTGCGCCGCCTGGTGCGGGTCGGCACCTGTGGCGGCATATCGACCGATGTGAAGATGCGAGAAGCCATACTCGCCGTCGGGGCTTCAACCGACTCGTTGACCAACCGCACCCGCTACAACGGTTGGGACTACGCGGCAACCGCCAACTTCGAGTTGCTCCGGGCCGCCGCAGAGGCGGCCGCCGGACTGGGAATCAAGACCCATGTCGGCAATCTGCACACCTCGGACCTCTTCTACAACAGCTACCAGAACGCTTTGGACGTCTGGCAGCGGATGGGAATCCTGGCTGTGGAGATGGAAACCGCCGGCCTGTACGCCATCGCAGCCGAGGAACGAGCCCAAGCCCTGAGCATCGTGACCGTCTCCGATCACCTGGTAACGGGAGAGGAGACCTCCTCCGACGAGCGAGAGCGTACGTTCGGCAACATGGTCAGGATCGCGCTTGAGGCCATCCACAGTCTGTCCGGCTAGCCCCCCGCCAAAGGCAACTTAGGAGGGTGCTGAAAGCCGGGGATAGAGGTTGCCCCACCCGGCTGGTGACCTGGAAGTCTGTCACCGGCTGTCGGGCCAACAGGGGGTCTCTCAGCACCTTCTAGTAGTGGTGGACCCCCATTAGGAGGGTGCTGAGCAATCCACCAGCGGCCTGCCAACCGCCCGCATGATGCCTGGGCCGGCGGGCGGCAGGCCCAAGCAATCGTCATTGTTCAGCACTTTCCTAGTGTCCCGAGTCGGAAGTTCGTCACAGAAGAGCGGGCTACACCTCCACCCCACCGAACCCCGAGAACGCGAAAACCGCCCGAACGTGCCTCTTCCCTTGGGATCCCACCCCCGCCGCCACCTCCAAGGGTCACGGACGCGACCTTCTATCCCCTGTGCGGGCCGGTTCCGGACAGT
>JAPOQZ010000019.1 GCA_026710435.1 bacterium
CACCGCGTTTAGCGCTTCGGGATCAAGCGCGCGCATAATTACACCTCCACCAGTTGGGGGTTCGTTGCTTACGCTCGGTATCAAACCCGAGACAACCCCTCAACTGGTGGATTTCCCCCACCTACCCGCGGACGCTCTAAGCCTCTCGCGGCCCGCGCGGGACGCGCCGGGTTCCGGGGGGTCTGGGGGAGATGCCGGTCTCCGGCCTGCGCTAGCAGCCCTTCGTGATAAGGCCTGGCTAGACGGGGTTCGCCCAGCGGACTCCTTCTGGTGGTGGGATGGGCAGGGTTCCCCGGCATTAGACGGTTCCGTTGGTTTGGACTGCGCATGCGTTCCTGGCGCTGGTCGCGACAGTAAGGAACGTTCCTGAAGGGGGAGCTACCACCTATATGGCCGTTGGCTGCCCAGCATTGGATGGTCCCGTCGGTTCGTAATCCGCATGTGCATGTACTGGCAAGGACACTGACCGCAACCAGGTACTCCATAGCGACGGGGCTAGCCGCCGTTGAACGCCAGCAGCTCGCGGAGAACGTCGTCGTCCGAGATGTCAGCCGACCAACCGTACGCGGCAGCCACAGCCACGTCGACGGCTTCGTATGTGTCGGCGAGTCATTGCGGGCGGGGGTTGTAGAGGTTCGTCAGCATGCGTTTCTTGAGCGCATTCGCCGCTTCCTCGTCGCTAGGAACGGGCGGCTTCGGATAACCGGAAACCGCCTCGTCGACCCACTCGACCCACTCGGGCGGGTTGAGCCAGCGGTCACGCAGCTCGACGAGGCTACGTCCGTCGTAGGGGCGGTTCGGGAGGCGTGAACGGCGCTTCCCTGCCGGGTGGCAGCGGATACGGGCACAGCGGCCGATCCGGTTCGGATAGTGTGCCTGGGGCATCCGCCGCGGTCAGCGGCTCGCTCGTCGGCTACTACACGCAGGCGGGGCGGCGAACTGGCGGGGCGATGGGTGTTAGGGCGGGGTCGGCGGTCACGGCAACGCAGTTCACTGCGTCGTTGTCAGCGGTGGACCCGGCCACCGGGGAGCGGCTCGGGCGGCGATACACGCCGGGTGGTACCTACGTTGATAAGCTCGGTGTCACACTCGGCGAGCGCAAGTTCAGCGCCTACGACATGGATTCGTTCTCGCCTGTCGATTCGAGGATCGAACGTTGGATCGTATACCGAAATGTCACCTCCTTTCGAGGAATCGCGTTGTCGGTCGTCAAGCTGGCCTTCGAGTTCTTGGTGGTGAGGGGGGCTAGGTACGGTGGCCGTTTGGCCGGAGATGGATCGGAAGGAGGCAGTGTGGAGGGTCCCGGCGACGCGCATGAAGGCGAAGCGGGAGCACCGGGTGCCGCTGTGCGGGCGGGCGCTGGAGATCCTCGACCAGGCGCGGGGGCTGGGCGGTGGTCCACTGCCGTCCCGGAGGCGGATCGGCGTCCGCCAACGGCACCTCCGTCGCACCCTGTCTCACGGCACTCAGAGGGACTCGGTCGCGCGCCTCCACAGATTCCATGTAGGTTTTAGGCAGTTGAGTCCAAACGCGCTGACCTCAGACCGCTGTCCCCCCATGCTCGATCATTTGGCACCCCTGCCGTCAGGGTTGGGGGCCTCTCGACCGCGCGCCCTGTTGGGAACGGTCGGTTCGTCGTCGGAGTCGTTGACGTACCGTTCGCCGAACGGCTTGGATCATCTGATCGAGGACCGAGAGAGCGTGCAATAGATGGACGGCACCCCCGACAACCACGAATTCCGCGTCGGCGATGTGGTCGCGCTTCGTTCCGACCGGAGGCGCGTTGGCGCCGTCATAGAGGTACTCGGCGGCGGTGCGGAGGTCCGGTACCGGGTCCTAATCGATGGCGCCGTTTCCATGCTGTACGGCAGTCAGGTGATGCCGGGCGACTCGACTGCGGACAGTTCGGTAGGAATCAGTGCGGAGGAGTGCAAGGCTCTCCTCACGGCGCTCCACATTCGCTCACCCTCGACCTCGGATCTGATGTCCCTCAGGTCGGGACGCGTGGAGTTCGTGCCCTACCAGTACCGTCCCGTACTGAAGCTGATCAGCTCCGACCTGCCGCGACTCTTGATCGCGGACGAAGTGGGCGTGGGCAAGACCATCGAGGCTGGCCTGATCATCAAGGAGTTACGTGCGCGTTCCGGGCTGTCCTCCGTCCTCGTCATCTGCCCGAAGCCATTGGTCTCGGAGCGCAAGTGGGAACTGGAGATGCGCAGATTCGAAGAGCGCCTTCACCCGCTCGACGGACCTACCTTGCGGTTCTGCATCAACGAGACTCACCTGGACGGCGAGTGGCCCCGCCGCTATTCCAACGTCATTCTCCCGATGTCCCTACTCAACGAGGCCACGCTCTTCGGCAAGAGGCGGTCCAAGGGGCGACGCGCGCTTACCGAGCGCGGCCTGATCGACCTGGACCCTCCGCCGCGTTTCGACCTGGTGATCGTGGACGAGGCGCACCACGCCCGGAATTCCGAGACCCACACGCACCAAGCCATTCGGTTCTTCTGCGACAATGCGGAGGCCGTCGTCTTCCTTACGGCCACCCCGGTCCAAATGGGAAGGGGCGATCTTTTCACCCTGCTCAATCTGCTTCGCCCCGACCTGATTATCGACCCGCCGACATTCGAGCAGATGGCCGCGCCCAACGGCGACATCAACCGGGCGATAGCCCTGTGTCGAGGTGCGCGACCCGGGTGGAGGGAGGAGGTGCGCTCATGCCTGAACAGTGCCGTGGATACCGAATGGGGACGGAGCTTCCTTCGAACCTCGCCGTTGGTGAACGGTCTCGTCGAGACGCTTGGAGAGCAGAGAGACGAGGACGAGAGCCGCGTGCGGGCCATCAATGCCCTTGAAGGACTCTACACCTTCGGTCCGTTAATTAACCGTACCCGGCGCCGGGACATCGGCGAATTCACGACAAGGAAGCCCCAGACGGTTGCCGTTCCCTACACTCCGGCCCAACGCGCCCTGCACGACCGGCTCATGGAGACCCTTGCGCGTATCCTGGCGGCGTGCCATGGACACCAGAACGTGCGCTTCATGATGTCCACAGTTCGTCGCCAAGCGGCCAGTTGCCTCTACGGCCTAGCTCCCTATATGGAGAACATCCTCAACAGGAACCTGGATCGGCTCGAAGGCGTGGACTACAGTTCCGAACATGTCCCTGATCTGGGGTTCGTCGACGATGTGCGCGGTGAGATCGAGTCGCTGATCCGCACGGCGCGATCGCTTGATCCGGTGGACCCGAAGGCGGACGAGTTCCGCAGGGTGATCCGGGAGAAGCTGGCGATGTCGAGGAACAAGGCGTTGGTCTTCAGCACGTTCCGGCACACGCTCGCCTATCTCGGACGCCTGTTGGACGAGGACGGCGTGAGATTCGAGGTGATCCACGGCGGTGTCCGCGGACATGACCGACGGGATATCCGCCGCAGGTTCTCCCTGCCGAAGGAGTCCAGCGATGCCGTCGATGTCCTCCTCTCATCCGAGGTCGGATGCGAGGGCCTGGACTTTCAGTTCTGCGACATGCTCGTCAACTACGACCTGCCCTGGAATCCCATGCGTATCGAGCAGCGGATTGGACGATTGGACCGCCATGGGCAGGCGAGCAAAGCCATCGTCATCGTCAATCTCGTCACCCCCGGCACGGTGGACTACGAGATATACGACCGCTGCCTGCTTCGGCTGGGCATCTTCGAGCACGCGGTCGGCGGCAACGAGGACATCCTGGGCGAGCTGGGAGCCGCACTACAAAGCATAGGCGAAAGCCTCAGCTTGACTCCGAGGGAAGTGCGTGACCGGCTCCGGCAACTCTCCGACAACGTGATCCGCCGCCGTGAGGAGGAGGAGCGCATCGAGAGCGCGCAGGGTGAACTCTTCGGCCTCGGACAGGTGGTGGCGGACTGGAAGAAGGAGGTCGAGGATGCCGAGTCGCCGTGGATGGTCCCCGCCGCGATCCGGCGCTGCGTGAATTCCTACCTTCAGAAGTTGCTTGAGTCTCCGGAGCGGGACTTCTTGGGGGGTTCGGGGCCGGTTAGGACGCTCAGGCTGGGAGCCGACGCCAAGCGGCAGCTTCTCGCCCTCCGCGACGTGCGAGGCAGAAGAACCGACCCGCGCTTCACCCGCTGGGAGAACTGGCTGCGCGGCGCTTCGTCCCGATTGGCGGTTACCTTCCGGCAGGAGGCGGCCAGGGAGAGCGACGAGGTTGTCCACCTCAATGCCACGCACTCGCTCGTTCAGCAGGCCGCCGCGTTTCTTGCCGAGGGTGGCGCGGGGCGGCCTGCGGGGCCATCACGCGTACGCGTCGTGGCCCGGAGTCCGACCGCTCCTGTGGCCGAGCACGCGTTCGCGGTATACCGGTGGACGAATACGGGAGTGGTGGCCCGGGACGAATTCGTCGCTGTTTGCTCATCTCCAGAAGCTGAAGGCGTCGTCATGTCGCTTCTGGCAGAGGCGGAGGACGATTCGAGGCCGGGTCAGATCGACGATTCCGGCTTGGATGCGCTGGACCGCCGCCACCACGAACTGTGGCACAAAGCCAGAAAACGGCATGTGGCGGAGAACGCGCGGATTGTGGACCATCGCCTTCAGAGCCTCAAGGTGAGCCATCGCGCGCGGGAAGATGTTCTCAGGGAACAGCTCGCCTCGGCCGTACACGAGAATATTCGCAGGATGAGAGAGTCGCAGTTGGAACGCGCGCAAGAGGACTATGAGCAAACGGTAAGCCGACTGCGGGCGAGCACCGAGGAGGCGGACATAATGGCCAGCGTGGTCGTACACGGCACGATGCGGATACAGAGGACGATTACTACGTGAGCTGCGCATGGGAGCAGCTTCCCGAGAGCCGCATTCGGGACCTCGAAGGCAAGCGAAGACGGCTCGTCGAGGCGCAGGAGGAAAACGGCGTCAACCTTGACGCGCTGGTGGACTTCCTCTATCCAGACACTGCCCACCTCATCTTCGAGTTGCTACAGAACGCGGAGGACGCGGGGGCGACATCCGCCCTCTTCGAACTGAGCGATACCAAGCTCTCCTTCACTCACAACGGCCGACCGTTCTCCTACGAAGATGTCGACAACATCACCAACTACTTCAAGAGCGCCAAGTACGAGCAGGAGGACAAGATTGGACGCTTCGGCATCGGGTTCAAGTCCGTGTTCGGGTGCACCGAGACTCCCAGGATATACAGCGACACGGTGGCGTTCGAGATCGTCGATCGAGTCGTTCCGAGGCCAATACCCCGGCCCACTTCCTCGACACGGATCTCACGTCGGCAGACCGTTATCGAGCTTCCGTTCAACACAACGATGAAGACAATCGACAAAGTACGGGAAGAGATTCGGTTGGGCTTGGAAGGGATGTCGGTCATGTCAGTCCTGCACCTGGAGAGCATCACATCGATCGAATGGCGCACGGATGCCGCCGATTCAGGATCGCTCATACGGACGGACTTAGGTGATGGCGTGGTGCAGATCCGCGCCAGAAGGCCCACCGGCGAGGAGAGGCATTGCTTCCTTCGGTTTCGCGAGCCCTATGCCGAGGGCTCATTAATGCACCTTGATGTAGTGTTCGAGCTCGAGGAGAAGGAGGGAGCACAAGGGGCCTTGCAGGTGGAGAACGAAGCTCTGGCCGATCGCTTTCGCATCGTTCCTGCCGAGCCTGCCAGCGTCGCCGTATTCTTCCCTGCCGCAAAGGAGACCTCCAACCTCCGATTCCACCTGCACGCGCCCTTCATTCCCGAACTCAGCAGAGCGAGCATCAAGGAGTACGCCGATAACCATGCCCTCTTCGCTCGCTTGGCCGAGCTTCTTGCCAAGTCGCTTTCGACCATCCGTGACTTGGGTTTCCTCGGCAGAGAGTTCCTAGGTGTGCTGCCCAACTCGAAGGATTCTCTTTCTGAAACTTACAAGCTGTTCCACGAAGCCGTCGTTCCGGCTATGAACAAAGAGCCACTTGTGCCCATGCAGGGCGGCGGCTACGGGCAGGCGACGCGGCTGTTGCAGGGGCGGGCCGACCTCAAGAGCTTTCTCAGCATCGACGATATTCACTTCCTGATGTCCGGTTCGGACGCCTCTCGTTGGGGCTCAAGGACCAATCGCACTACTGAGCCCCCGTCGAATTACCAAGGTTGGGCCGTGTCCGCCACACAAAGGAACAGTAACGTAGACCGATTCCTCAGGGATCTGAAAATTGACGTGTTCAAGAATAAGTACGTGGTCCCGCCCGGTTCCAAGGAGCACAGAGAAATCAAGGAATGGCTCGCGACCCACGATGCTCCTTGGCACAGAGCTTACTACGAATCGGTCGAGAGATCCTGGGATGATAACGACGGTGCGTACGATAGGCTACGCAAGCTCCCAATCGTACGCACCGTATCAGGCGATTATCGGCGGGCGTCGGCATGTCGCTTTGCGAACGACGGAGACGACGCACCGGAGGGCGTCGCGATTGCGGATCCCGACACCTACTCCGGCAGCAAGGGTGCGAAGAGGGGGCTTGAACGATTGGGCGTAAGCGAAATCGATGACGCGTCCAAGGCCATAGGGATCCTGGATAAATACTATAGCGAATCCGGGTACCGCCCAACGTGGGATGAGCACAGGAAACATGTGGAGACCTTCATCGGACTCGTCCAAGAGCGGCGGGTCACCGCAAACACGTTCGGCAAGTACAGATTGCTTCTGGACCGCAGCGAGGACTGGCGTCGGCCGGGTCAGTTATATGCCGGAAAAGAGTACCCGGACGCGAGTGCTGCTCCGTACTATCGGCACCTCGAACGCCGTGCCAGCTATCTGCTACGCGCCGCGCGGGCGTTGCGGTACGAGCTTCACCGACACTATAGGGACATACCGGGATTTAGCGAGCTTGCGACGCGTATCGGTATTTGCTACAGGATTCCGATTAACAAGACGGACTGTCGTAAGAATCCAGCCTGGCACCACCTGTCTGGCGCCGGAGAGCGTGTCACCGATTACGAGATCAATCGTGATTGGCATATCCGCCACCTCGATGTCATGCTTCAACAGCTCAATCAAGCCAAGCGGTGGGCAGTCGAGAGAGAAGACCTGGCCAGAACCATCCATGCGGCTCTCGAGGAGACGAGCGAGCATACTTGGCCTCCGCCTTTGTATGTTGGTACGGTCAAGGATGTCTCCGGATCGTTAGTGGCGATCTACAGGCGGAACCGTAGCGCCGGTTTTCGTACGGCGCCGTCCCAACTCGTCTTCACTCTGCGCAAGTACGCTTGGGTACCTCAGGAGCATGAGCCGGGCGGCGTCATCTTCGTCAAGCCAAGAGAGGCCCGCCGCGACCGGCTTCCCCAGGGGTTCGCTTTCGATTCCGGATGGGCGTGGTTAAAGGCGATAGAATTCGGGGAGGGACACTGTGAGGCGGATCGGAAGATAGCCCAAGAGAAGCTCGATCAGGAAGCCAAGGCCAGTGAGCGGGAAGCCAAGGCCAGGGACCTGGGCTTCAAGAGCTTGGAGGCGGCTGAGGAGGCCCTGTGGTTTGCGGAACTTCCCAAGGGAGAACGGAACAAAATTAGGGAACAGAATACGGCGAAGCGTCGTCCACAGCCCGAGTTCGAGAGACCCCGGAACCCCGACCGCCGCCGCAAGATGGCGAAGGAGCAAGCGGAGGAGGCTCCAAGCCGACAGACCGAACCCAGGAAACGAAACATCGTTGAAGGAGAGGCCAGTCTCAAAGAAGAGGCACGCACGAAGCTTCGGGAGAACTACGAGGAGCACGCCCATGTAAGCCTCTGCCAAGTGATCGGTTGCCAGGATAGATCCTTCAAGTACAAGAGCGGAGATTGGTACTTCGAGGTCGTCCGGTTCCTCGGCCTGGATAGGATGGTCGCGGCCGATTACTTGGCGCTCTGTCCCCGACACGCTGCCATGTTCCAGCACGCGAACGATTCGAAGAACGTACTCAAGGAAGAATTCCAGGCGAGATGCGCGTCTGGGAAGGGTCTCGATGCCTTGGCGATTCCCGTCGCGCTAGCTGGGGAGAACGTAGAGGTTCTTTTGGCTCCCAAACACGTCATCGACCTTGAGGCAGCGTGGGAAGTGGACGTGCAGAAAGACTCGGGGGGCGAATGATTCACGAACACGGAGACGACCATGACAGACAAGCTCATTGATAGAAACCCGGACATCCTGGGCGGGACTCCGGTATTCTCGGGTACGAGGGTTCCGGTGCGGATCCTGATGGAGCATCTGGAAGCGGGCGACCGGCTCGAGGAATTCCTCGATGACTATCCCACGGTATCGCGAGAGCAGGCCATCGAACTGCTGGAACGTGCGACCGCGATGCTGGTGTCCGCTGCCAGATGAAGGTGTTGCTGGACGAGTCCGTGCCTAGGCGGCTCGCGTCGTCGTTTCCCGATTCGTTCGCAACACGCACCGTGCAGTAGATGGGCTGGACAGGTTGCGGAAACGGGGAATTGCTGCGCCTCGCAGTCGATCATGGATTCGGCGTGATCGTCACGGTCGATCAGGGCTTCGAGTATCAACAGAACGTGCACGACCTTCCGATCCCGGTCGTCATCATGATCGCTGGCCGCAGTCGATTGCAGGAATTGCGACCGCTTGTCGCGAACGTGATAGCGGTTGTCTCAAGCCATCTTGAGCTCCGAATCTACCGTGTTGTGTCCTGAGCGTATGCGGTCGAGGGCTGACTGCTCATCGCCGGGAGAGAGAGACACCGCCGTCAGCCGCGTCCAATTGCGCTGATGCCAACCTCCCGCGTGGGTGATCGGGAGCCGACACGTCGGTTCGTCCGTTCCGAGTCCGTTGGTCCAGCTTCCACAGGGATCCTCCTGCCTCGGATGTCTCTTATCAACAACCGATTATGGAGGACCCTCACCACTTCCGGTGGATTCCGTCCCCTCCTGGCAGCTCCCCCTCTCCCCACCGATTCGCGAAGCCTCAACAGTTTCGAGTCGTTCTCTCAGAGGTTCCGTTGTCAAGCAGAGCGATGCTCCGTCTTCTAGGCGCTCGTCGACTGGAAGGTCTGCCAGATTCCTGTAGGCGCACCACGCTCCGGCGTCCTGACCACAGAGCAAGGTACCGGTAAACCTGACGGCCATTTGCGCTCCCCGACTGACGTCGAGACGATCACGATCGAAGTAGAAGCACTGCGACCTCGCCGTCGCGGGCGGCCGACTCGTCTCGCTTACCCACCGCCCGGGACGCTGGGGGCCTTCGTGCCCGTAGGGGTCCCATGCGTACCATTCACCCTCGGAAGGAGTCGGCTCAAACGACTCTTGAAGCCACACCTGAAGCATCGGCTCCGCCATTATCCCCGTGTCCATCCCTTGAGCCAGTAGTCCCACCATCGCAGCGTAGGGATGACGGATCGAGTCCATCTCAATCGTCCAGTCATCCTTCCGATACGGAAGGCATTCCAAGATGGCGGGAACCGGAGCCGTGGCAGCACTGGTCGGTAGCCAAGTCGTCGCACTCAGACGAATCCCGTCAGACAGCGGTATCCGTACATCCTTGAGAACTCGTACCTCGTGCGGGGAATCGCCTCAGGACTCTCACCCGGCTCCCTCCGGGTGTCATGGCTCTGCCCCACCGACCAGACCGGCTGGGCCGCCGGTTCGCATCGCCGCGCCGTTCGGGTCGTAGGGTGAGGGGGCGATTACCGGCCATCACCGCACACGCGAACCAGTAGTTGCCCAACCCAGGCACCGGACCCACCAGGGGGTTGCCGTCCGGTGAGAGCGTGAACGCCCCGTTCACCCAGCGGCTGATACCGGTGTGCTCGAGCACCGGGTAGCGGGACATCGCAAACGACAGCTCGCTCGAGATCCGATCCACGTCCTGTGGGATCAACTCCAGGCCGCAATCCCACGGCGCACCAGCCATGTTCCAATGCCGGTAATCGCGCTCATAGACCCCGACCAACACCCCCTGGAGCTCCTGACGCATATAGGTGTACCCCTCCAGGTCGATCATCATCGGCACCTCGAAGTCGAGCGCCGCGATCTCGGGGATCGTCTCGGTAACCAGATGGTGATGCTGTATCGGCGAGACGGGAAGCTCCACCCCCGCCATCCGTCCCACCTGCTTGGCGGTCAGGCCGGAGCGCATCATGCTCGAACCAGCGGACTCGGCGTCACCCGGCGAGGGGTCACGCGTGTACGGGCGCATCGAGGAGATCATCTATCTCGGTGCGGTCACCCACTTCCACCTCTCGACGCCGTCGTTGGGCCGTTTGTCGAGCCAGAAGCTGTCCGACGAGGTGGCGTCGTCCCTCCACGTCGGCCAGGACGTCGTCGCCTCGTGGAGCCGCGAGCACTCGCTCGTGCTGCCCGGTGGAGGGGTCGACGAGGTCGAGGCGGCCGCCGGGTAAAGGGCTCAGGCCCGAATTTGGCGGGTGTTTCGTGTTGTGCCTGGTCAGGGGGGGTTTGGGTGTGACGTGTTTCCACTACATTGGCGGTGTGGGGAGCTGGTGGCAGGGGTTAGGTGATGGTGGGGTTGTCCCAGGTGCGGGTGTCTGTTCCGATGGCGGTGAGGGTGCGGGCTTGTTGGGGGCTGCGTCGGGTGGTGAGTGTGATTCGGCGGCTGTTGGCGGTGAGTTGGTGGCGGCGGATGCGGTTGAGGTCGCGCAGGGCTCGAGCAGCGGTGAGGTGTTGGTCGCCGAGGTCGGGGTCGCGGATGTCGGCTTGGGTGAGGGCGTGGTTGATGAGGGTTTCGATTATGGCGGCGTAGACGCAGACAGCGACATGGCCGCGGACTCGTTGTTCGGTCCAGTGCCTCACCGGGCGGAGCCGTAGGTGGTCTTTTAGCACCCGGAAGCGGGCTTGGTCTGCTGCGAGCTGGCGGTAGTAGCCCACGACTTGGGCTGTGTCGGCTTGGTTGGGTGTGAGGCTGGTAGCTAGCACGTTGGGGCCGGCGAGGAGTTCTTCGTATGTGTGGGCGTCTTCGTTGTAGTGGTAGAGGATGTGGCCTTCTCCGATGTCGACCTCGAAGAGCCGGCGGCCCCCGGCGGCGAGGATACGTTGGGCGGCTGCCCCTATTTTGGCGGGGTCTTTGACCCGCCCGGCGCGGACGCGGTTCTCCAGCGCGCGGAGTTTGGCTTCGGTGGCGGCGACGATCTGCGCTGTGCGGGCGGTGTCTCGCCGGGCGCGGGCGTCGGATTCGACGACAACCGTGCGGGTGCCGTCATCGAGGCAGATGTCGGCGGCGCGGCAGCTGTGCTGGGCGATGTCGACCCAGGCGGTGTCGTCGTTGATGGCTTGGAGGGCTTCGGCGCTGATGCGGTCGCGGCGCAGTCGTGTGGCCAATAGGTGGTCGAACCCGGCTTCGGCGACCGCTTCGACGTTGGCTGCCGAGATCAGGCCCCGGTCGGCGACCACACAGATACGACCAACCGCGAACCGCCTGGCCAAGTCGTCCAACACCCCAGACAGGGTGGTGGCGTCGTTGGTGTTCCCCGCAAACACGTGATGCGCTACAGGGATCCCGTCTGAGGTGCATAACAGGCCGATCACTATCTGGGGCCGATCCGAGCGGTGGTCCCGCGAGTACCCGAACGCCCGGGACCCGAAACGTCCCGACGGCCGTGTCGAACCCTCGAAATACGTGGAAGCGACGTCGTAGCACACCAGCCGCAGGTC